>CAZSJP010000331.1:0-5932 GCA_964606675.1 uncultured bacterium | reverse complement strand
CCGCCACGCGTCGCGCCGGCGCCTTCGATCGACAGGTGATACAGCCCTTGCGGCAGGTCGCGCACGATCAGGGCGGCACTGCCGCCGCCACCGTCGTCGTCGCGCTCCAGAACCGAGCCGGCCGCGTCGGCGAGTTCCATCGTCGGATCGAGGCCGTCATCGGTCGCCGCCGCCGAGAGCGCGACTTCCGTTCTGCCATCGAGTTCGACCCGGTAGACCGCCGCGCGACCTCGCACCGATCCTTCGGTAGCCCGGTCGAGCTTCAACTCGGGTGGCGCCATGTCGACGATCATCCTGTACGAGCCGCCGGAATCCCATGTTCCGACGAGGATAACGTACGAGCCGGCGCTCAGCGGCTCGGCAACCGCTGCAAGTGGCTGATCCGATGATGCCGAAGCCTGCGCCACGGCGCTGCCGGTTCTTGTGCGACGAATCTCGACCCGCGGTCGCCACGGCGGTGCCGCCCTCGCCCTTTCGCCAGCAGCTGCTGATTCGTCTCCGCCAATCCGACGGATGCTCTGAGTCTGCTGAACTTGCTGCTGTATCTCCGGCGGCCCGCCCCCGGCGCGCGCGGCCGAGGCTGCTGCAAACGCCGCCGCGGCAAGCGATCCGCCACGCCCCACGCGCGCAAGGTCGCGCCTGCGGTCGATGCTCGACTTCTCGCCGCCGATCGCCTCCACGACCACCTCGATCTCGGCGTCGGCGGCAAGCTCGAAGTAGTACATGACGTCCGAATAGTTGGCCACCGCCCCGATTGTCTCCTGCCCCAATTTCGCGTGCGGCAGCTTCTGCATCTCCAGCAGTTCGTAGTAGCCCAGGCCGAGTATCGCTCCGCCGCCGATGATGCCGGCGATGATGAGGAAAGTCGCCAGCCTACGGGCGACGCTGCGCTTCCTCGTGGGCGGCTCGGTCTCAGGAACCGTCGTGCGCGGCTCCGGCTCAACGTCTGGCGGCTCTTCCGGCCTCGGACTCGGCTCAGACGACACCGGCATCGGGCCAGGCTCGTCGTCCGTCTCGGTCGATGGCACGACCTCGACAGCCGGAGGAGGCGACGCGATGGCCTCTGCCAAGTCCTGTGCGCGCGCAAACCGTTCCTCGGGCGCTTTGGCCAGCGCCTTCAACAGTGCCGTGTTGACATGCTCGGGTACACTTTCGATCGGCTCGGGCGGAACGTTCATCACCTGGTATTCGATGCCGCCCTGGTAGAACGGAGGATGGCCGACAAGCAACTCGTAGCAGGCGGCTCCATAGGAGTAGACATCCGCTCTGCCGTCGATCTTCTGCCCCGCCATCTGCTCGGGCGACATGTAGACCAGAGTGCCGGAGGCCGACGCCTGGGTGAGCCGGCTCATCGTATCGTGGACGATCCGCGCAATACCGAAGTCCGTGATCTTCGGCTGGCCGTCGGAGTGCATCATGATGTTGGCGGGCTTTATGTCCCGATGGATAACTCCGTGGTCGTGCGCGTAGTCGAGCGCCGCACACACCGGCGCACTCAGCGCGATCACCTCGTCCAGGCTCAGGCGGCCTTGGTCCGACAGGATAGCGTCCAATGGAGGCCCGTCGATACGCTCCATGGTAAGGAACCTGGCCTCCTGGCTCTCCTCGAAATTGTGCAAGCGCACGATATTGGGGTGGGAAAGCTGCATGGCCGACCTGGCTTCGTCCTTGAGCTGCTTGATCGCTTTGTCATCGCGGGAGAGCTCCGGAGGCAGGACCTTGAGCGCGATCTCCATATCGAGCTGTCGGTCGTGCGCACGGTATACGATGCCCATCCCGCCGCGGCCTAGCTCGTCGCCAAGCTCGTACCTGTCGCCCAGTACGACCGTTGCATCGACGTTGAGAACGGTGTCGGACTTGTCCAGGTCGTCGAGCACCGAGCAGGCGCCAGGCTCGTCGCCTGCGGGGCGGCTGGTCCGCGACGCCGATATCGCCCGCAGGTCTTCCCCGCACTCGAAGCAGAACTTGACGTCGTCCGAATTCTCTTTGCCGCAGCTGGGACAGAACATCGAGAGACCCCCCGGTAGAATGCCCGGTGATTCGCCGCGATCGGCTTTGCACGGTGCGTACACTGCTCGTTCGGTCGGAAGATACCAAACGTTCCGCAATCCGGGAATGTCAGCCGTGGCGCCCGTACTGCCCCGAGTCGGTCTCAGCACGCCGGCCCAGCCACGTGAGCGCTCGCGACGCTACCTCCGCCGACTCAGCCGCCACGTGGCAACCTCGAACGGACGCGCCGGCGCCCCACTCGCCGCGCCATCGTTCCCGAGGTCGTCCTCGAGGATGTTCGTGCGCGCCATGCTCCCCACCGCATCGGAGACGGCAAGCCTCCATCCGGACTGCAGGCTGGCAGTCGTGTATGCTCGTAGCGCCCAGCCTGAGCCATCGGCGGCGGGCTTGAGCACGACCGGCAGCACCGCCGGATCGGGGGCCGAGACGACCGATCCCTGTTCGGGCAACGATCCATCGCCGCAGCCTTCGGCGGGCACGGCGATCAGCGGACGGTTGAACGCATGGCCGCGGCGGGCAAGGTCGCTCTCGCGCCAGCCCCCAACATGGGGCACGAGGCCGTATCGGAAAGAGTAGACCCCCTCATCCGACCGAGGGTCGGGCAGCGTCGAGCACCGAGTGGCGGAGAGCGTTATCTCATCGCCGTTGGCTGCGGCACCGTAGCGACCGTCGTTCAGCAGGCCGAGGCCCCGGCCATCGTTGCTGAGGTCGCAGAACATCTGCATCGGCATCTCGACACCGTCGGCTTCTCGCTCGAGAACGCTCCAGGGAGAGTCCAGCGCGAACCGGGCCGAGTCGTCGAGATCCGTCTCGAAATGCAGCCGCAGCAGATGCTCGATCTCGTGCCAGTCGACGGTGGCGACCACCTCGACGAACGGCGTGCCAGGGCGCAGAACGTAGCGTTGGACCAGCTCTGACGCGCCGAACCGGTGAACCGTCTCGATCGCTGCGAGGCTCGCATGGTCCTCTACCACACGCATACCCACGAACTCGACCGGCTTCTCGCGTCCGGTGAGACCCAGATACCACGCGCGGTGCTCTACCCCGTAGTCGAGGAAATACTCGCCCTCCTCGTGCAGCCTCGGTAGGGACAATCGACCGTCGAACTCGACGCCGGTGCGCGTATCGCCGATCGACACCGAGCCGTCGCTCGCGTTGACGCGCAGTCTGAGACGGTCGGATTGCATCTCGGTGCCGTCGATCCGGACTTGCGCACGGGGTGCTTCGCACGGCCGGAGTTCGAAGGCGCGGTATCCCATCCCGGGCACGTCCGGCGCGACGAACGATATGCTGTGGCGCCGCCACCGCTGTGCGTATCTCACGCCGTGCAGAACGACGGGCGTGCATGAACCATCGGGCGCCACCGCTTCCCAGTGAGCCGGAGCGTCGTCGCCGAGGTCTATCTCCAACTGCGCCGCGTCGCTTCGCGTCCACCCGAGGTCGTTGAACACCAGCGTCGAAAGGTCGCCTTTCCGCGAAGCCCGGCGCGCAAGCGACCGCAGTGCTACGCGCCGGTTCTCCGACGCCACGTCGATCGCCACCCGATACGAGTGCGCGGCTTCGACGTGCGTCTCGGGTATGCCGACGCCCGTAACGACGTCGTGGAACTGGTTGAAGAGCACTCGACGCCACGCCTCCTGAATTCTCACAGGGGCAACATCGTCGCCACCAAGCAGACCGGCCACCGACAGAGCTACTTCGGCCGACTGCAGAAGGCTCTCGGCACGCCTGTTGAGCGATTTCATCTCCGCGTGCGTCGTGAGGCACCCGGCCATCATCGGACCGATGCCGCCGGCGACCTCGGGCATGCATCCCGACCCGTCGAATCCGTCGATCGCGCGCACGTAACGCGTGGGAGTGCTGTATCCGCTCGACCACCCCGGTCCCGACGCCGGCTCGTCGTACGTGTTGACGCCGCCAGTATCGCCTACGCCGAGTGGCCCCCACAGATCGCGGAGGCCTACCTCCTGGAACGCCGTGGCGTAGACCGCGAGGTGCGACGTGCCGTGAGGCGGGTCGGGGGTGCCCTCCGAAAGACCGGGCAGGCCCGAACCCTTGTTGTTCGAGCGATATGTAACGATCCCGGTACCGTCGGTGCCCCGCCACGTGAACGGTATCAGCGGAAGCGAGACGTATTTCTCCCGCGGGCGCTTCAGCATCTGAAATCGAAGCCCCGCCTGAACGAGCAACTGGGGAAGATTGCCGGGATGGTAGGTGAACGAGTCGGGGCACCACGCGACTTCGGCACGCACGCCGAAACGATCCTGCGCGTAAAGCTGCCCTTCGAGCAACTGGCGCACCAGAGACTCGCCGCCGGGGATGCCGCGGTCGGGCTCGACCCACTCGCCGCCGACAATCTCCCATCGCTCCTCGGCGACGAGCGCCTGTATTCGCTTGAAGAGGTCGGGATCCTCTCGCTCGACGATTGCATACGCGGCGAGTTGGCTCTGGCAGTACGTGCGCGAGTTGTCGGCCTCGAGTAATTCGGCGTGGGCGCGGAAGGTCTCAAGGACCATCTCGACACCGTCGGCGGCGGCCCACTGCCACGCCAGGTCGATGTGCGCCTGCGGGATGATATGCACGAAGACGGGCCGGTCCGGATCGAGAGCCGTTGGCGCGGCAGCCTCGCGGGTGCCCTCGAACTGGGTGTCGTCGGCCGAATGGCTCATGCGGCTCGTCTCCCGTGTCGGCGCGGACCGTCCCGAACGCTTCTACCAGCTGTGTATCTGATGCCCGGCGCCCGGGAACCAGATCAGGTCTACGAAGAACGACAGCAGAATCCCGAGGGCGTACCCGGCCACCATGCCGAGGAATGCCGGTCGCGCACGTTCGTACGCTTCGACACCGCCGATTCTCAACAACGCCGATTTGATGAGCCACGCCACCAGGACCGGGAAGAAGAGCGAGTTGGTGTTGTTCGCCGCGGCGATGGGGAATCCGATCGGATGCAGCGGCCACGTCGGGAACCTGTGCTGAACGAACGTGAGGATGCTCATCACCAGCGCGCCGATGCCGAGGAACGACCACCTGCCGGGGTCGACCCCCACACGGTTCTGCATCTTCTTGATGATAGCTTCGTAGACTTGCTCGCCATGTTTGGGATACGCCCACGAGAAGAACGTGGTCGATCCGTGCTCGTAGCTGATATATATGAAGTACGCCGCGCCGACTACATACGCGACGATCAGGCCGATCACCACGACAAGGAGCATCCGTCGCGCGTTGTTGCCGATTCGCGCCCCGAGCCAGCTAAGGTGGAATATCCCCGGCATCAACGGACCGCGTCCATTCACGACAAGCGAGTACGTGCCCACCATCCCGACTAGCTCGCCCGCCGGAACGCCGATGGTGCCGAACGCCCCGAATGCGAACATAGAGGGCGTCAGTGGGTTCGACAGATACACAAGGCCCGATTGCGCTATCACTCGCGTGGTGCCGACGTATGCGATGAACGCACCGAAGAGAAACACAGCCGCCATCTTCCACGACATGCCCATCTGGACGAGGAACATTCCCATGTAGAGCGCGCCGACGAAGAAGCCGGGAACGGCCCATCTGTACGGCACTAACTCGCGCTCGTCTCCCGTCTTGGCGCGCGCGAGGAACGCCTGCCACACCATCAGCAGGTGCCTCCGCGCCATCCAGAGGCCCCAGAGCACGAACACGATCAGGCCGCCGAAGCCCTGCCAGCTCATGATCGCGTCGCGCGACGAGTAGAGGTCGTCCGCGTCGCCAAGAGTATAGCCTACGCGCGCGAACACGACGCTCTCGGCCATCACGATCAGGTACCACACCCACACACTGAGCAGGATGTTCGTGTTGACCATGTACGCGAATCCGAGCACGTATATGCTTAGCTTGAACGTCAGGCTCGGCAGCCCGATGCCCAGTGGCACGCCGATCTGGTCCATGAGCGGAATGC
>CAZSJP010000330.1:4620-5951 GCA_964606675.1 uncultured bacterium | reverse complement strand
AGACTCTTGCGCAATTGGGTGTCGACATCGACCGGCTTCGGACCCGCGGCTCACTACAGGCCGGGCTTGTCGACGCCTTTGCGATGACCGGACGACGGATTGCACGGTCCGCAGTATAGCGCGGGCGGCTCTACAGCACCCACCTGATTGTGTCGCGATCGGTAACGACGCACTAGACGGATGACAGGGAGAGTAGACATGTTCAAGAAGCTTTCGATATCCATGAAAATCGGCATGCTGGCTGGATCGCTCCTCGCTATCATGCTCGCCGTAAATGTCACGACTTTCTTGTACATCAATTCGATCGGGCATGAGATTGAAGAGATGGCAACCGAGGACCTGCCCCTGACCGAAATGGTATCCCTTGCGGAAGATGCGATGATGACGTTGATGCATGACGCCGAAGTGCTCAACCATTATGCCGACGCCGAGCTGGCGAGGTCCAGGGGCACTACATATTACTCTGCTGGAGACTGGCAAACAGTCCTTAGCGAGATGAAGCTCTCGTACCGACGTCATGACAGGATCGTCAGGACAAACTTGGCGCTAGCGCGTCAGATGATTGATCGCCTTGGAACCGACATGCACGAAAGCGACCGTGTCAACACTGCGTTTGCACAGATCGAACGGGATTACGCCGCGTACAAACAGGAGTTCAGCGTGCTGATGGCTGCAATTGGCGCTGGCAGGCATGGGGACGCATTGGCAATGCGGCAAGACCTCGGCGAAAGGGAGGAGATCCTGGAGACAACCATGATGGGAGCGGTTACAATGTTCGAACAGAACATGAGGACCTCTGCGGCCAGTGCAGACCAGATGCACGAGAGAGCCGACGGCGCGGTCGTCTCCATGACTATCGTCGCGTTCATCATCGGCATTGTCGTTGCCATACTGCTCGCTCGCAGTATCGTCCGGCCCCTTGGCCAAGCAACAAGTATAGCGGAGCGCATTGCCGCTGGCGACCGCAACATCGAAGCGACCGAGACCTCCGAGGATGAGACGGGCAAACTACTTACTGCGATGCAGCAGATGGGCGTCTCCATCCAGGAAACCGAGGCCACTCTAGCTGAACGAGCGAAGATCCAGGAAGAGGCGAACGAGGCGATAAAAACCCAGACCGACATGATAACGGAGCTGTCGACTCCGGTCATCGACCTGTGGGATCGAGTCGTTCTCATGCCGCTTATCGGCGTAATAGACACGTCCCGGTCGCAGCAGATGGCCGACAAGCTTCTGCAGGCGATTTCGAAGACCGCTGCGGAGGTCGCGATCCTCGACGTCACGGGCGTTCCCATGATCGACACGGCCGTAGCGCGGCACTTGATGATGAT
>CAZSJP010000330.1:0-4610 GCA_964606675.1 uncultured bacterium | reverse complement strand
TGCAAGCACCATCATCACTGGGTTCAGCACCGGCGCGGCGCAGACCTTGTCGCAGATCGGCGTCGACTTCTCTGGGCTCCATACTCGTGGCTCGTTGCGCGCGGGTGTAGCGGAGGCGTTCAGAATCGCGAAAGAGAGAGCGCGCGAAGCTGAAGAATCATATGACGAAGTGTAGTCACCGCTAGCAGTTCCGAGCGATAGACTCCTCAGACGGGGGCGTAGCTTCAGCACGCCCCCGTCGTCATTTCCCTCTAGTCGTGTCCATCCCCACTGCCATCGGACAGCCCGCCGGTGTCATCCGGTCCGCCCCGCCTCATCCAGCGTCGCAAGCGTTCGCGAGTCTCGCGCCTGGTCAAGAATGCGATCAGCGCGATACAGACAAGCGCGATCAGCGTCCAATCGGGCGGTTTCACGACGAAGCCGAACCAGGCAAGCAGCAGGTATCGGGGAGCCCTGCCCAACACCATCGCAAGCTGATACTTCCAGAACGTATACCTGGCCGCTATGCTCAGGAACTTGAACGGATAGAACGGTATCGGCGTGAGATGCACCACGATCAGGAACAGGAACGGACGAGCGATGAACAACCGCGACGCTCTCTTGTAGACACGTATCTCTTCATATTTGGAGCGAATCGCCCCGTGACCCAATAGTGGTCCCAGCAGCAGGTAATCGAAGCAGCCGGCCATAAACGACCCCGTGCAGGCGAGCAATGCTATCACCCAAGGAATATTAGATTTAGCCAGATAGAGCAGCGGCGGTTCGATAGGGAAAGGAGAGATGAGCATGTGGGACGGGACGGCGTACATGCCGAACAAGATTAACGCATGATCGGCCGGAAAAATGCAGAGCGACGCGAGGCCGGTCAGTCCAACAGCGCTCGAAAGCAGAAGCAATGTTCTCCGGTCAAGACCGTTGCGTTCGGCCCACGCAGAGAGACGCTTGCTCGCGCGCCACATTCTGCTGCAACTGACCTCGCTCATGTGCTGGGTGCCCGATCTCCATCGTCGGCGTGCCTGTCGTCATGCGCCGAAAAGCAGAATTGCTCGCCCGACCGACTGAAGTGCATCGTAGCGCGACACCGGAACACTCCGACTCCGGCGCTGCAGAACCGACAGTGCACGAACAACGCCAATCGCTCCAATCCGACGGCCTGATTTCATCCCCAAAGCTATCATTCGCGGTTGTCGGCCGCAATGAATTGGCCTCCAGCTCCCCATCGTCGACCCGAGATGGCTTTGCGCCACGATGAACAGTTTCGCGTCTCAACCGTATTTACCTATGAAAAGGGGGATGTGTGGCCGAGACTGATGAATCGCAACTTTTCAGCGAAGCGAAGGAAGGCGACCGCGGAGCCTTCAGCCGGTTGCAGCTCGCCCTGCAGCCGTCGGTACTGCGCTTCGCTGTACGCCTTGTTGGCCGGTACGAACGCGAGCTTGACATAGTGCAAGACGCCTTCGTATCGCTGTATATGAATCTCGACCGGGTTAGCTCGGCGGAGCATCTCCGGCCGTACCTGTTTCGTATAGTCCGCAATCTATGTTACGACGAACTCCGCCGCCGCGGACGATACCGGCACGTGTCCTTCGATGACGACGACATATCCGAGACGGTCGTCGCCATGATGGCGGACCCGGAAGACCTGCCGGATGAAACCGCCCAGTGGGCGCAGGTGTTCGCGATCGTTCAGCGAGCCATGGACACTTTGCCTGAACTTCAGCGCCAGGCGCTGATACTCTACGCCGAAGAAGGGCTTACCTACGCCCAGGCCGCGGAGGCCATGGGCTGCGACATCGGAACCATCAAATCGCGTATTCACAATGGCAGGAAGAACCTTGTTGCACTGTCGCCGTCAGAAGTCCTTTCGGCGATAGGCATCCATCAGAAGGAGGACGACGATGACTAGCCACCGTACACGACTGATCCAGCTCATTCCACTCGCGAAGATGCCAAGCAGAGAGCTGCGGAAGCACATGGATCCCCACCTCCGTGCTAACATCTGTGAAACGACCCCGAATCTCCTCAGGGGCCCGTTTGGCAGCAGATGCGCAGCCGAAGGAGGGCGATGATGACCGACGACCTCAGAGGACTCATCCAGCTCATTCCGCCTGCGCGGGCGTTGAAGAAAGAGCTGCAGAAACAGATGGATACGGACCTATACGTCGGCATTGGCGACATGGCCGCCAGGAACCTCGAAGGCCTGGTGAAGAGCGCCACCAACCTTGTCGAAGACGAGTATATGCAGACCCTGATACCCCAGTTTCCTCCCGATGCCGAAGACCGGGAGAAAGTCTCATTCGTGCTCCTCGCCGCGAGCCAGCTAATCGCATTCCTTGAAGGACAGGCTGGAATAGCTGGCATGGGCGACCCCGACGAAAAGCAGCATGTAGGCAGTACCGGCCACAAGGTCGCGATGGGCAACGTAAATCTCAGGGTCGAGCGGCTTGAAGAAGTGGGCGAAGCGCTCAGCAAGATGTTTTCGGGTACGAAGATTGGCGAAGAGATATCCGAGAGAATCGGAAAAACAATCCGAGACGTCGCCGAGAAAGTTTCACCCGAACCACAGCCGAAAAGCGACGTAGCCGCGTAGTCGCTATGGCATCAACGACGCTGCACCGTACATAACCGCGTCTTTGACATAGATGATCTTCCGTCGGAGCCGCATGGCTCCGTTGGTCAACACGATCGGCCTGCATGGCGTGTGTGCATGCCATGCATGGTCGACATGCAAAGGAGGTGCGACATGATCGTTCACGCACCCGTCACGCCGTCGTCAGCACTCGTCAACGGGCGAGCCGGCTGAGCGTGACGGCCCGGCGGGCGCCTGCTGCCACGCGTCTCGGAACTACCGTCCGAAACGCCACGCTCGGGTGCCCGCCTCTCTCT
This sequence comes from uncultured bacterium, assembly GCA_964606675.1. Lineage (GTDB taxonomy): Bacteria > Latescibacterota > MWCZ01 > MWCZ01 > MWCZ01 > CAZSJP01. Next base: position 1,724 of record CAZSJP010000330.1, on the reverse strand, counting down.
TGGAAGCATCGGCTTCCCTTTCCCCGCACAACCAAAAGAAGCCGCCGATGAGCTAACACCGGCGGCCATTCGTCCAGTTCTGTTTCGCAGTACGACGCTACTCTTCGGCGAGCGTTTCTTGCTCGATCTCTGGTGCCGCCTCAGGTACAACCTCCGGAGTTGCTTTCTTCATGCGCTTCTTCTTCTTCTCGGCCGCTCGTTCCGCTTGTACAACGCCGGCCTGAGCGATCTGCTCGTGGACCCGAGCCTTCATGCGCTTCATCCTGCGCTGCCTTCGCCGTCTGATCTCACGCTCTCGTTCACGCTTGTGCTTATGCATACTACTCCCCATCGTCGATGGATTCGAAAGCCAGGTGCACCTGGTCTTCGTCTGATCTCAAAGTCACGATCCAGCCGTCGATCGCCTTGCCGCGAACCACGATCTGTTTTGGCTCGCTGGATACGACCTGATCCGGCTGAAAAGGGCCGTGCTCCGGCAAATGCACGCTGAACACCCGCCGCAATACCACTCCGCGGCCTCCGTGAACTCGCCCGATTCCACAACCTATCAAATATAGGTTGCTTTGCCTGGTGTACGCAATAAACCCGCGTGCAAGCTTTCCCTATCGCAACACGAGCGTTGCGTCCGCTTCCGGCAGATCCTCGCATCGAGCCGTGATGTAGACCGGACCCGATGAACGTCCCGCGCGAAGCGGAATGCGACCCATCCCTTTCCTCACTTGTACTTCCGACTTGCCGCCAAGACCCATGAACGTCGCGTCGCCATCGAGTCGGAATCGAACATTGGCCTTGTAGTTAGGCACCCTCAGGCCCGCCCCGTCGACGACCATCGCCGTCACCAAAGAGATGTCCGTGCCGTTGGCTGGAAGCTCGTTCGGAAGCAGCTCCATGCTTAGCCCCACCGGCTCGTTCGCCGTTCGAAGATTGGCGCCATTGGCGCTACGGTCGTACTTGCCGACGGCTTTGAGCACGCCGGGCCGATACGGCACCTCCCACTCGAATATCGTCGACCCGCGCTGCGACCCGAACGATTGGGCGCCCAAGTACAATTCGACCTCGGGTGCATTGCACACGACGACGACTCGTTTCGGTTGTCCCTCGTGGCCGGGCCACGTCCAGTGTCCGAGAATGCTTATGTACGGAGTGTCGAGCCATCGTGCGCGCAAGTAATGAGCGCAGGCCTTCGGCAGGCGCCAGGCATCGATAACCCCCGATTCGTGCATCGGCCACACCGGCCCGTAGTCGGTGCCGTAATCGTGCATGCACCACAGAGCGCTGCCGGCGATCCAATCGCGCTTGTCGAACTCATCTATGTCGCGTGCGATGTTCCCAATCTGCCAGAGTTCGTTCTCCACCCAGTCTTCGATTAGCACACCTTCTTTGTCGAAACGCTCTGCGATGTTGGCGTTCGAGTGCTCGCTGTTGAGGACTTTCATGCCCTCTAGCAAGGGGCGCAGCTCGTCCAGGTGAGGCACCTTGTAGTTCAGCCCTAGCACGTCCGGGACGTGGATCGTACCCAGAGGCGCACCTTCCTCCGGTTTGTTCTCGGCATAGATCGTCAGGCGAGATGAATCGCAGGCGTGCGCCGTGTCGTTGAGCCGACGGAATAAGTCGACGTCACGCCCTTCGTTCAACAGCCCCCAGAGCACGATTGACGGATGGTGCCGGTCCCTAGCTGTGCAATGTCAGGACGTTGTCCTCGGTGAGTCGTAGCGTTTGCATTG
>CAZSJP010000329.1:0-5954 GCA_964606675.1 uncultured bacterium | reverse complement strand
GTCGACGGGCGCTCGTTCTGGCCGGAGTTGGTCGGGAGGCCCGACCCGGATCGCCCCGACGAGACGGTGAGCGAGCTGATCTCGGAGGCCGACGGAGCGCCGATGCGGATGCTCCGCCAGGGCCGGTGGAAGCTCTACGTGCAAAATGGGATGGCACCGGTCATGTACGACCTCGACGACGACCCCGGCGAGCTTCGCGACCTCGGGCAAGGCCCCACCCACTCGGACATTCGAGACACGCTCCTCCAGCGCCTGACGGAGGGATGGGATCCGGCGTTCGTCCGCCGCGAGGCCGACGCGCTCGACCAAGACTACGCGCAGCTCGCGCGTTGGGGCGAAACGATACAGCCCAGGCATGAGGACGTCATCGCGGTAACGGAGCGGATGGACGTGACGGTTGCGTGAGAGAGGCGGGTCTGAGCGCGTGAGAGTCGAGAGACTGTCTGGGAATCCCATCGTCACGGCCAACATGGACGGGCGCATGGGCACGAACGTCAACGGGCCGTCACTGATCCGCGTGCCGGATTGGGTCACCGATCCGCTAGGGAGGTACTACCTCTATTTCGCGGATCACGGCGGGAGCTACATCCGCATGGCATATGCCGACCGACTCGACGGCCCGTGGCGAACGTACGAGCCCGGGGTGCTGGACATCGCCGATTCGTTCTTCGAGGGCCACATCGCGTCGCCCGATGCCCACGTAGACGACGATCGCCGGCAGGTCCGGATGTACTTCCACGGCCACGGCGGCCCCGGCACAGGCGGCCGCCAGAGAACACGTCTGGCCCAGAGCGCCGACGGGATTCACTTCGAAGCGCGCCCCGAGATCCTCGGTCGGGCATACTTCAGGGTGTGGCAGTGGGGCGGCATGCACTACGCGCTGGGCAGCCGCGGCCATATCTTCAGGTCGTCGGACGGGATCGAACCGTTCGAGAGCCGAACCGATCTGCCCCTGCCGAAGCTTCGGCACAGCGCCCTGCAGCTGCGCGGACACATGCTCGCGATATACTACTCGATCATTGGCGATTGCCCGGAGCACATCGTGCGTTCGACGATGGACCTCAGGCCCGACTGGGCAGATTGGGATCCCACGCCTCCCGAAACCGTGCTGAAGCCGGAGACGCCATACGAAGGCGTTGGCCTGCCCCTCGAGCCTTCAACAGGGGGCTACTCGCCCGAGCCTGTCCGCCAGTTGCGCGATCCGGCCATCTTCGAAGAGGACGACCGGACATATCTGCTGTATTCCGTCGCGGGCGAGTCAGGCATCGCCATCGCCAACATCGTCGGCGATACCCCGACATCGGACTGAAAGAAGCCGCATGCCCGAAACCAGACAGCCGAATATTCTGCTCTTGCTGCCCGATCAGCACCGGTTCGACTTCATGGGGCGCGAGCCGGGGCAATCCGTCCGCACGCCCAACCTCGACGCGTTGGCCGAGAGGGGAGTCTACTGCACGCGCGCGTTCACGCCGTCGCCGGTGTGTGCGCCGGCGCGTGCTTGTCTGGCGTCGGGGATGAGCTACAACCGCTGCCGCGTGCCCAACAACGGCTACGACTACCCCGTCGACCAGCCCACGTTCTACGCTGGGCTTCGCGATTCGGGCTACCGGGTGGCCGGAGTGGGTAAGTTCGACCTGCATAAATCGACCAGAAGATGGAACCTGGATGGCTCGCGGCTGCTCGGCGATTGGGGATTCACCGAGGGGATCGACAACGAGGGCAAACACGACGGCGTGATGAGCGGCGCAGACGAGCCGATGGGACCGTACCTGGCGTATCTCCACGAACGCGGCCTGGCCGAGGCTCATGTCGACGATTTCGCCGGGCGGCATACATACAAGGACACCTATCCGACGCCGCTGCCCGACGATGCGTACTGCGACAATTGGCTGACCGAGAACGGCCTCGGGTTCCTGGAGCGATTCCCGAAAGACCGGCCGTGGTTCCTCCAGGTGAACTTCACCGGCCCGCATGAGCCGATGGACGTGACCCAGTCGATGCTCGACAGATGCGGCGACGCCGAGTACGATCGGCCGCACAGATCCGACGAATGGGACGAAGAAACACACAGCAAGGTACGCCGCAACTACTCGGCCATGATCGAGAACATCGACCGGCACGTCGGCAGGTTCATTCAGGCGGTAAGCGACCGTGGCGAGCTGGACGACACGCTGATCGTCTACGGCAGCGACCACGGCGAGATGCTGGGCGACCATGGCATTTGGGGCAAGAGCACGTATCGACAACCTTCAGTCGGCATCCCGATGGTGATAGCTGGCCCCGACGTTATCTCCGGCATCGACTACGACGCGCCGACGTCGCTCCACGATCTCGCGGCAACGTTCCTGGATTTCGCAGATGCCGACGGGCTGCCGGGCATGGACTCGGTATCGATGAAAGGCGTCCTGACGGGCCGTCGCGTGAAGCACCGTTCGCACGTCGTCACCGCGCTGGACGACTGGCGCGCCATCTTCGACGGGCGGTTCAAACTGGTCCTTCGCGACGACGCCGAGCCGATTCTCTTCGCGCTCGAGGAAGACCCGTGGGAGGACAGGGACATCGCCGACCGGCGACGGGGTCCGCTTGCGAGGCTGACCGACGAACTGGCTCGGGAAGGATACTGACACGCGCCCACAACGTCGCATCGCGGGCGCCTGAGCAAAGACCGATCTGTCCCGATTCGGCACCGCAGACAGAAGGAATGGAGATGTCCGCAACGAAGCCCAACGTCATCGTCATCTACCTCGACGACCTGGGATACGGCGACCTCGGTTGCTACGGGTCGGACGCGATCCTGACGCCGCACATCGACGCGCTGGCGGATTCGGGCGTGCGTTTCACGAACTGGTATTCGTGCTCGCCGGTATGCTCGCCCTCGCGAGCCGCACTACTGACGGGGCGCGCTCCCATGCGCGCAGGCGTGCCGCACATACTCGGCGGACAACGCGGACTGCCCGGACTCCCGCCGAGCGAGACGACTCTCGCCTCCATGCTGAAGCAGAGCGGATATCGGACCGCGCTCACCGGCAAGTGGCACCTCGGCATGTCGGAGGAGCACAGCCCGAACGCCCACGGTTTCGACTCATTCCTCGGCTTCAAGGCCGGCTGTGTCGACTACTATTCGCACATATTCTACTGGTCGATGGCGAGCGGGCACGATCCTGTCCACGATCTCTGGCGAGACCGCAGCGAAGTGTGGCGCAACGGCCAATACATGACCGAGGTCATCACCGATGAGGTCGTGCGCTCCATCGAAGACGGTGGCGACGACCCGTTCTGCCACGTGGTCGGATACAACGCGCCGCACTATCCCATGCACGCGCCCGAAAAGTATCTCGATCGCTACCCGAGCCTTCCTCCCGATAGACGGATCATGGCCGCTATGGTAAGCGCTGTAGACGACGGTGTCGGCAGGATTGTGGCATCGCTCAAGAGCCAGGGCCTCTACGACGACACGATCATCTTCTTCTCAAGCGACAACGGGCCGTCGACCGAGAGCAGGAACTGGCTCGACGGCAACGTGGACTTCTACTACGGTGGCAGTGCCGGCGTGTTCCGCGGGCACAAGGGAAGCCTGTTCGAAGGCGGCATCAGGGAACCGGCTATCCTATCGTGGCCGGCCGGCATCGAGGGCGGACGGGTATCGGACGAAGTCTGCGCAATGTGGGACGTCGTGCCCACCATCTGCGAGATCGCCGGAGCCGACATGCCGGGCGACCGCACCATCGACGGGCGCTCCATCGTGCCGCTGCTCTCTGATGGCGCGCCGAGCCCCCACGAACGCCTGTGTTGGGAATACGCCGGCCAACTCGCGGTGCGCGAGGGACCGTGGAAGCTCGTACTGGACGGCAAGCTCGATTTCACGCGGGGGCAGCCGGACGCCGTGCATCTGTCGAACCTCGATGACGACCCCGGCGAACGCACCAACCTCGCCGACGCTCAGCCGGAATTGGTCGAGCGGCTGTCGAAACGCGTGCGTGCGTGGTTCGCAGACGTCACCGACGGGGGCGGCGCGTAGTCCCGTCGTAGTACCGGCGCCTGGGCGCGCAATCGCAACGGAAAGGAGCACCAGCCATGAGCAGTCAGGTCGTCGAGAAACGCCTTCTACTCGATTCGAGGATCGTCGCCGAGGCAACGAACGTGGAACTGGTGCTCGGCGTCGTCGAGAAGGACCCCCACAACCCGCTGTTCGTCGAGGACAAGCCGTGGGAGGTGCGAATCGACAACATGTACGCCAACGTCATGTTCGACGACCGTGAGCGCGTGTTCAAGCTCTGGTACAACCCGTTCATCGTCGACAAGTGCACAACGTCGACGCCCCCGGAGGAGCGCGCGTCGGTCAGATATTGGCCCGATCAGGAAGAGATGGGCATCTGCTATGCCGTCTCCAAGGACGGCGTTGCATGGGAGAAACCCGACCTTGGCCTGGTGGAGTTCGAGGGGAACACGAGCAACAATCTTGTGATGCGCCAGATGCACGGCGCGGGCGTCTACAAGGACGTGTTCGACCCCGACCCGGCCCGGCGCTACAAATCATTCATGCAGAACGGCTCGGCCGTATCGCCCGATGGGTTTCATTGGACGCCGATGGAGTGCCCGGACGTCGAAGCGATGGGCGACACGCACAACAACGCGTTCTGGGACACGCGCACCGAGAGATACGTCGGCATCACTCGGCTGTGGGACTCGGGCCAACGCATCGTCGGACGGACCGAGAGCGTCGACTACGTCCGGTGGACCAAGGCGGTCGAAGTGATGCGACATCACCCCGACGAGCCGCACAGGCAGACCTATGCCATGCCGGTATTCCCGTACGCGGGTGCGTATCTGGGCATCCTGATGCTGCTCGATACGACAACCGACACCGTCGACTGCGAGCTTGCGTGGAGCCCGGACACGATCCAGTGGGAGCGCGTCTGCCCGGGTACGCCGCTCATCCCGCGCGGCCCCGAGGGTAGCTTCGACTGGGGCTGCGTCTACGGTGCGGCCTACCCGATCGTACACGGTGGTGAGGTGCAGCTCCACTATGGTGGCGCGGACGGTCAGCACACCAACTGGCGAAAAGGGGCATTGGGCCTGGCGAGGCTCAGGCCCGACGGATTCGCTGGGATGCGAGCCACGGATGGGGCAACCGGCGGGATCGTCACGTGCACCGTCGCGTGCGCCGGCGAGTCGTTGTGCGTCACGACCGATGCCGCCGGAGGGTCGCTTCGTTGCGAGGTAGTGGGCGCCAATGGCTTCGGCATCGCCGATTGCGATCCCATCGCCGGAAACGTAACCGACCACCGGGTCACATGGCGCGGCGGGACGGGCGTCGCCGCTCTCAGATGCCGCGACGTCGCCCTCAGGTTCGAGCTTCGCGACTGCGCACTGTATTCGTTCGCTTTCGCCGGATAGACGTGGAATCAGGCGCACGCCTGCGCGTACACGCCTGCGGCGTGCATCAGAAGGAGATACCTGCCATGAAGATCACCGACATCCAGGTTCTGCCGGTGGACCGGTACGTGTTCGTCCAAGTCCACACCGATGAGGGACTAACCGGCCTCGGCGAGTCCGGCGCATGGGGTTACCTCGAAGCGTCGGCCGAGGCGGTCGAGACTTTCAAGCGCTACCTGATCGGGCAGGACCCGCTACGAATGGAGCATCACTGGCAGTATCTCTACCGCTGGTCGCATTTCCGCGGCGCGGCGATCATGGGTGGCCTGAGCGCCATCGACATCGCGCTGTGGGACATCGCGGGGAAGTACTTCGGCGTGCCGTGCTACCAGCTGATGGGCGGCAAGGTTCGCGACAAGGCCCGCGTGTATTACCACGTCAAGGGACCGACGCAGGAGTCGCTCATCCAGGGCTGCATCGATGCAAAGAAGAACGGCTTCACAGCGGTCGGGCATCTCACGCCGTTCGTCGATGCACCGCGCGACGACGCCTATTTCAAGACGCACGCGGAGAAGATG
>CAZSJP010000328.1:0-5960 GCA_964606675.1 uncultured bacterium | reverse complement strand
GGCCGCCTCTCCTCCCAGCGGCGCGAGATAGTCCGTGTCATATCCAGCTCGCCGCGGACCGTTCGGCTGCGGGTCCGCCAGGTCCGGGCTCGGGAACGTGCCGGATACAAGCCAGGAGCGCACGGCGACCGGGCCACCGTCGTCTGGGATGGCGGTTGGCGGGACGTTTCCGGGTACTGCCCGGGCGATGCCGACATACACGACGACTGCGACGAAGCAGCCGGCAGCGGACGCCCAAGTGCGTCGGGACGGTGACAGAGACCGGCGTAGCATGACATCACTCCTCAGACTGGGGGCGGATGCAACGAACGGTATGGGCCACAACCAGGCGCTGCTATGGAGTGCGATACCCGTAATAATAACCATACTATTGCCGTGAAGCCAATACGGCGGCTGTGTGGAAACCGGGAGAGCACACGTCAGGGGCATCATGCTCGCCATCCGCTGGTGCGCAATGAGGCGCTACCCCATCGGCTGGCGTGCGCGTCGACGCCGTCGGCGGGCACGGCGGACGTTGGGAGATTCTTCCTCGGCTGCGCCGAGCACGGAATTTCCAGGAGCGTTGGCGTGGCACCGTCGCATGCCGGTTTGCCCGGCACTCTCCGTCACGGCGCAGCCACCCCCAGCGCGCCCATGTCCGCTCTTGAACCACCGGCGTCGATAGCGGGCGAGCCGGGCCGGAGCCGGTAGTCGCCGCTCTCGGCATCGACGAACAGCGGGTCGGCGTTGCTGTTGCCGACGCCTGCGGTAACGGTGTCGCCGGGTATCGTAGAATAAGAAACGACTGCCGAGTCCACATCTATCTCGCCAATCAACCCCCAGATGATGCTGTTGGTCAACGAGACCGTACTACCAAGCGCGATTCTCGCCACCCAATCCACGCCGGAGACGCCACCGGCGATGGTGCATCGGTTCAAAGATAGGTCGCCGCGCAATGTTGCCGTGCCGTGAGGAACGCACTCCTCGATGGTACCTCGGGTGTTGGAGGCGATGATGCTCCATGGACCGCGCCAGTTGCGATTACTGCCCGTCACGACACAGCGCGATAGCCGTATTTCGCTAGTGCCGAGTATCATCCCTCCCACCCAGGAAATCGTGCAATCGGTCAACTCGACGAATGACCCACCCACGCTGAAGCCGAAGAATGCGACATTCCCGCCGTAGACAATGCCCCAGTCCATGATGTACCTGTGCGATACGGTGCAGCCAGCCATCGCCAGGCGCGCGCCGTCTGCCACCGCGACGCAATCGGGAAACCTACCGACGGTAGCGATGTCGCTGTGGGCCATGGTCACGTGCGTTCCAGGGCCTTCGATTCGAACGCCGCTGCCGATCCCGGTGCTCCATACGGCAGTATCCGCGTACACGTCGCCGATCCAGGCATACTGAAGCTCACTGCTGCCGCCCCCACTGAAAGCGATGCCGCCAACTATCGCGCCTGTACGGAGGAAGCGGATGCTGTCGTTGGCCGTTCCGACGGCGATCAGAGAGCCTCGGACCTGCATCGGGCGCGGAATGTCTGGAGATGGCCCCAGGTTGCCGATTCAGCAGTGCTCCGGTCCCACATTGTCGGGCGTCAAGTAGTCGCATTTCCAGTCGTTCCCTTTCGCGAACGTGTTTTCGAAGATGACGTCCACGCCCGGCTCGATGGTCAGCGTTTCGCCCGGTGGCAAAAGCGCAACTCCGGTGATGCGATACGGGCTGTTCGCCTTCGTCCACGTCCCAGTCGTGAGGGTGTCCACCGGCACCATGGGGAGCACAGGTGGTTGAAGGACTAGCGACGGCTCGGTCGGCTTCTCGCCGCAGCCGTTGAACAGCGCCAGGAGGGCGACTGAGACTGCCAGTAGAATCGGGAAATATCGCCTCATCGTCGTCTGCCGTTGGTTGCAGACCGATCACGCCTCTGAGGCAGAAGATATGTCGAGAGCGGGGGAATTCAAGTGCGGAGTGAGACCGTCTACCCCATCGGCTGCCGAATCACCGTCTTCATCTTCTCGGGTGCACTTCGGCGCGGGTCGCTGAGGTATATCTCGTGATGCTTGCCGCGGAGAGCCGCGCCCTCGTCGGCGATGAACGCGTGCAACCGCTCGATGGTCGGCGCTTCCTCCGCGTACGGACCGATGTGCATGATCTGAGCACACTTGCCCTCCTCGAACGACTCGAACCGTATCTTAGCCAGCGCCGGCGGGCGTTTCTTCCTGTCGACTTCCGCGCGCGCGTCCTCGACCATCTCATTCGTCACGTGCTCGGGCTGCACGATCATCGAGGTCCACTTCCACGCGCTCCTGTCGCCCACCGAGAACGCCGACATGTCGTCGGCCTATCATAGCCCCTCCAGCGGCATCACGGTCGCGTCGATCCCGAGCGCGCCCTTCTTGGCCGCGAACTTGAGCCAATACGAGACAAGATAGAGCGCCTCGACGGCTTCCCGGTATTCATCGGATGTGTTGGGGTCGCCGACGCCGTCGACCATGAGGAAGTTCATCGGTGGGACGTCGACGACGGATACCTCCTTCGGCGAAGGAGCGTAGAGGTGCTTCAGCGTCTTCTTCAGATCGACTTTTGGCATGACTCCCCCTCCGGTGCCAGGGGTGCCGCGACGACCCTACGCAGCTACGTCCCCGCTCCCGGTGGCGCTCTTGGCCGAGGCCAATCGGTCGAACCGTTCCGGCAGTACTTTGCCCGGGTTCAGCAGGCCGCGCGGGTTCCATACGTCACGCACTGCGGCCATCGCTTCGAGGCTCTCGGCGCTGTAGATGAGGTCCATGTACACCGCCTTGTCGGCGCCGACGCCGTGCTCGCCCGTTATCGAGCCTCCCGTCTCGACGCAGACCGTCATCACTTCCTTCATCGTCTTGAGGACTCGCCCTACTTCCTCCGGGTCACGATTATCGAACGGTACGTTCGGGTGCAGGTTGCCGTCGCCGGCATGGAACACGTTCGAGACACGCACGCCGTTGCGGTCACAGATCTCATATATCTTGCCGAGGACTTCCGCCAGCAGCCTTCGCGGCACGACGGCGTCCTGCACGAACACGTCCGGGCGCAGGCGACCGACGGCGCCGAACGCCGATTTGCGACCCGCCCACAGCTTCAGGCGCTCGGCGTCGTCCGCAGCCAATTTCACGCTCTGTGCACCGTTCTTGGTGCATATCTCCGTCACCCGCTCGGCTTGGTCGTCCAGGCTCGGCTCGAGGCCGTCCAATTCGATGACGATCACTGCCTCGGCGTCCGTCGGGTAACCCGCCGCGAGGACCGACGCCTCGATGGTGCCGATTGTGCGCTTGTCCATCATCTCGAGCGCGGCGGGGATTATCCCATCGGCGATGATGTCCGATACGGCCTGACAGGCCGCCGTCGGCGACTGATAGATCGCCAGCAGCGTCCGAACGCCTTGCGGCGTGCGTTCGAGCTTGAGCGCCACCTCCGTGACGATCCCCATCGTGCCCTCGGAGCCGATGAAGACGGCCAGCAGGTCGTAACCGACTTGGTCGGAACCGCTTCCGCCCAGGTCGACCACCTCGCCGTCGTGTAGGACCACCTTCGCTCCGTATACGTGGTTGAGCGTCACGCCGTATTTGAGGCAATGCGGTCCACCGGCGTTCTCGGCCACGTTGCCGCCGATGGTGCATGCCGCCTGGCTCGAAGGGTCGGGAGCGTAGTAGTAGCCGTGTGGCGTCGATATGTCGGAGAGTTGCAGGTTCGTGACGCCCGCCTGGACGACGGCCACCCGATTCTCGTAGTCGACTTCAAGCACCCGGTTCATCCGAGCCATCTCGATCATGATGCCACCGAGATTCGGCACCGCGCCGCCACTGAGGCCTGTACCCGCGCCTCGGGGCAGAAACGGCACGCCGTACTCGTTGCATAGCCGAACGATCTGTTGCACGTCTTCCGTCGTCCGTGGAAACACGACGGCGTCCGGGCTGGCTCGGTGATGTGCCAGCGCGTCGGATTCGTACACGAGCAGCTCGGTAGGCTCGGTGAGCACGGACCTGTCGCCCAGGGCTTCGCGCAGGCGATCGATCAGCTCGCGCGGGCATTCCGCGTGTGTCGCGTCAGGGTCGGTGGCGATGGGATTGGCTGCCATGCTTCATCTATCCTTTCAGACTCTCCGGTTTCATCATGCAATCTAATGTAGAACGTCGAGCACCCCGGGCCTTCTGTCAATATCCCGGTCGCTTCCCGCCATCTAGACGAAACGGTGGTGCAGCGCGACAAGGTCGAGCCGCTTCTCGACTGCATCGACAACCGCCGCGTTCTTCTCTATCTCCTCGGGCCGGCGCGTGCCCACCAGAGCGACGTCTATCAGCGGATTGCTGAGCACGTAGTTCAGGCAGAACTCGTCCATGTCGATCTCGTCCGCAACCGACCCGAACGCAGCGCGCATCGTGCGCTGGAACAGCCCGCTCGTCAGTGTGCGCATAGTGATGATCCCCATGCCCTGAGCTTCTGCCTGATGGACGATGCCCGCGTTCTCGTTGACGTAGTCGCAACTGTGCTGGTAGCAGAAGTTATAGCGAATCTGGAGCGTATCGAGTTCTCCGGTTGCGATCAGCCCCTCGAGCGGGCCGGTCGATCCCTCGGCCGTTATCCCCATGAAGCGTATCTTGCCTTGCTCCCTGAGGCGTCTCATCGCTTCGAAGCCGCCGCCCAGTACCTGCTCGGCAAGCTCGACGGTGACGTGCCCTCCGTGAAACTGGAAGACGTCGATGCAATCGACACCGAGCCGCCGCAAGCTCTCCTCAGCCGATGCGATGACGTCGTCGTACCGCCACGGAGTGCCGACCTTGGTCGCGACGTTCACCTCGTCGCGGTGGTCGGCAAGGACCTCGCCCATCAAGCGTTCGCTCTTGCCGTCGCCGTAACCCGGCGCGGTGTCCCAATAGGTGATGCCGAGGTCGAGCGCACGATGAAGAGCCGCCAATCCGGACTTGCGTTCACCCTCGGCCGTCGGGTCCCACGCTTCCATGTAGTTGGCGATGCCGAGCGGCGCGCCGCCGAAACCGATCTTCGGAACCGGCAGACCTGTCCGTCCAAGCACATCGTATTGCATATTGCACACCTCCGTGGCTGTGGAGAAGGGCCTAGGTGTGATGTGTCATGACGTTGTCCTCACCACGTGCACCGGCGAACGTACGGCATGCAGTCGTAGAACGCACCCCACACAACAGCCTGGGGACGCACACTGCCGGAACTCTTGGCGCTGTCGTCTCAACCGCGTGTCCATCATCAACTTCCTCAGCTTGGGTGGTGACAACGTCATGACATTCCACACCTAGGGAACGCCGAATCGGTAATGTATGCCGCCGGCCGCCTCGCCCCTAACCGCGTCGGCGGCTTAGGCACGGAGATTCGCCTTCCGCCAATCCCCAAAGTCCGCTTCGGTTCGTATATTCGTTTGGTCCGTGGATAGCTCGGCAACAGATTGCACGTGGGAGCCAGATGGCACGCATTTATCTTGTCAGGCACGGTCAGACCGATTGGAATGCCGAACATAGATGGCAGGGCCAGAGCGATATCCCGTTGAACGACGCGGGGCGCGATCAGGCAGCCGCCCTCGGCGACCTGTTCAGCGATATGCAGGTCGATCGCGTCTTCAGCAGCGACCTCTCCCGCGCCCGGGAAACGGCTGCGGCGATAGTGGAGTCGACCGGAGCGCCTCACGAGGTCGTTCCCGAGCTCAGAGAACGGAGCTTCGGCCTGTGGGACGGCCTCACGACGGTCGAGATACGCGAGCGCTTCCCCGAGGAGTTCGCAGCCTATCGCGAGCGCCTGGCCACCGAGCCGCCTCCCGAGGGGGAGACGTGGCGCGATCTGGTCGCGCGTGCGGTTGGCGCTATCCAGCGGATTGGCGCGAATCACTTGGGCGGACGAGTGGCCATCGTCGCCCATGGCGGGCCAATCCGGGCGTTCATCGATGCCGCGCTGGGCATAGAGCGCTACGATTACAATCGCTA
>CAZSJP010000327.1:0-5980 GCA_964606675.1 uncultured bacterium | reverse complement strand
GAACTCGGGATGGCGTTCGGCGCGGCGGCGGTTGCAGTGCTGCCTACGGTCGCAGCGCGGAGGTGGTTCGTGTCGGACGCGATGCCGTTGGCTGTGTCGTTCTCTTTCGTGGCCCTGGTCACCGTGGCTCTGGCCCGCGTCGGTTCTCGACACTCGTTCTTTCGGAGGACGCCTCGTGACGGTTAGTGTTGTGGGACGCGCCGAGTGGGATGAGCTTGCCGGCGAGTGCGATCCCGGGTTCTACGGATCGTCCGAGTGGCTTACCAAGCTCTCCGGCGCACGGAGTTCGGAACCGACATATCTGGTCGTAGAGACGCGTGGCGCCAAGTCGATTCGCGTGTCGTGCGCGTCTCAGAACCGTTTTGGCAGGCGATTCGTCGTTACGCCGGCGTCGTCGGCATACGCGGGTTGGGCCGAGTCGTTCCCTGGCGACCTGGCGCCGGAACGTCGCGAGGGCCGCTTCCACGAGGCGTGCAGCGAGGTAGCCGAGTGGTGCGAAGGCAATGCGGCGTTCGTCAGGCTGATCCTGCCGCCGGAAGTCGTCGACGTGCGCCCCTTCCTGTGGCGCGGCTGGCAGGCGGAGATTCGCTACACGTATCGGATCGCGACAGATAACGACAGCCCGCCGTCGCCCCGCACGAGCGTGCGTCGATGGGTGAAGCGAGCGGAGGATGCCGGCCTGCGTCTCGTGCGCCTCGATAGGGACGACGCGACCGACGCCGCCGTCGCGACCGTTGGAGCCACGCTGGTGCGGCAGGATCAGCCGCTTCCGGTGCCGGCCGGCGAGTGGCACGCGTTCTTGGCGCGCCTGACGTCGAATCCTGCCGTTCGGACGTTCGCCGCCGTAGACGCCGACGGTCGCCCGTATGGGACGATGGTAGTCGGGTACGACCGCTGCCGTGCGTACGAATTGCTCGCAGGCACGGCGGAAAACGGTATGGAGGTCGGGGCCGGCGCGTTCGTGGCGTGGCAGGTGCTTGAGGCAATGCGCGAAGAGTCCGACTCGGGCATCTCCGAGTTCGACTTCGCCGGAGCCAACGTGTCGAGCATCGCCAACTTCAAGCGTGGCTTCGGAGGGCGATTGGTGCCGTACTACGCCATCTCGTGGGCCGATTCGCGCGCGTCAAGGTGGCTCGCGACCGGGCTGCCCGCTCTCTACCGAAAGCTGAGGGGCCGACGGTGACGGTGCGCGGCGAGGTCCGAAGAGTAGCGATGGTCGTGTACAACGACCTTGCGCATGACGCGCGGGTCTTCAAGGAAGCGCGTGCGCTCATCGACGCCGGCTATTCGGTCGAAGTCATCGGGATGTGCGATGGCGCTAGCGGCCCGCTTGCCGGGTGGGACGATGTCTCTGTCGCTCGGGTCTCGGTAGGACGGGCCAAATCGCTTCGTGCGAGGTACGCCGTGTTCTGGTGGAGGGCGTGTATCCGTCTGATAGCGCTCCGCCCCGATGCGATCCACGCACACGACCTCGACGTCGTCGTGCCGTGCTGTTTCGCCGCGCGATGGTTGGGCGTTCCGCTGGTGCACGACGCGCACGAGCTGTGGACCGAACTGCCGTCGCTTGTGGGCAGGCCGATAGTGCGCGGCGTGTGGTCGGCAATCGCGCGTGCGGTCGTGCCGAGATGCGATGTCGTCATGACAGTCTCGGACGGGGTGGCGGCGGAATTGGGGCGGCGGCATGGTGTCGATGTGCGCGTTGTCCGGAATTGCCCGCAACGTACGGCACCTGCGCAGCCGGCTCCGATCCGCGCCGAACTCGGAATCGCGTCCGAGACTCCGATCCTGCTCTACCAGGGCGGGCTATTGCAGGGCCTCGGCGTCGAACGCGCGATCGACATGATGGTGCACCTGCGCGACATGCATCTTGTCATCGTAGGCGACGGGCCGTTGCGCGGCGACCTGACGGAGCGCGCGGCACGGTCGCCCGTGCGTGACGGCATCTCATTCATACCGGCGGTGCCGTTCGCCGAACTGCCGCCGATTACTGCCGCGGCCGACCTCGGCCTTCATCTGGGCGAGTCGGACGGGCTCAACACCCGACTGGCGCTGCCCAACAAGCTGTTCGAGTACGTAGCGGCAGGGCTGCCGGTTGTCGCGACGGACTGGCCCGAGGTCGGCAAGGTGGTGCGCCGGTACGACGTCGGCGGCACCGTCGCGCCGGGCGGCTCCGCGGAAGATGCGGCCCAAGTCGTCCGCTCGGTACTGGCCGACCGCGATAGGCTGGCGGCCAACGCGAGGGTCGCGGCCGAGCAGCTCGTCTGGGACCGTGAGGCCCCGGTTCTCGTCGAGTCGTACGCGCAACTGCCGTGGCGCCCAAGCCGCGGTCGGATCGATGGAGCCGCACGATGAGCGCATGCCTCGCAACGGTTCTGATACCGACGTACAACCGCCCGAACCACCTGGCAGAGGTGTTGGCCGCTCTGGAGGCCCAGGCCGAACGCGAGACCCCGTTCCGAGTGATCGTGGTCGACGACGGCTCGGCGCCTCCGGCGACGATACCACGCACCGGCCTCGACGTGCAACTGGTCGCGCTGCCGGCCAACCGCGGCCGGGCGGCGGCCCGAAATGCAGGCTTGGACGCGGTCGAGACTCCGCTCGTGATCTTCCTCGATGACGACATGCGCCCGCAGGCCGGGTTCGTCCGTGCCTACGTCCGATCGGTTGACCCGGACGGCGACAGGGTCGGGATCGGGACGGTGACGTTCGATCGGCACATACCGCGCGAGAGGCTGACTCAGTATCTCGAGACGCGCGGCGTCGCCAAGCTACGCCCTGACGAGACGATCCCGTTCAAGTATTTTCTCACGTACAACAGTGCGGTTCCGACGCGCTTGCTCAAGGGAGCCGGCGGGTTCGACCAGCGAATACGGCACTGGGGAGGCGAGGATCTGGAGCTCGCATGGCGCCTCGTCGGGCACGGCGCCGAGTTCGTTCGCGTAGCCGATGCCGTGGCGCTGCACGCGCATCGCAGGAGCCTCGACGACGTGTGGGACGTATCGGTACAGTTCGCCGAGAAGTCGCTACCGACGGTGCTCGCAGCGCACCCGGAGCTGGTGTCCGAGATGCGGGCCGACGTGCTCGGACCGGCCCGGTATGCCGGCGGCCTTACGATGCGCAGGCTCGTGGTTCGCGCTTGCACGCGCCGACCTCTCGGCAGGTTGGCCCGGGCGATCGCAAGTGCGTTCCCATCATTCCCGTGGCCGATGTCGCTCTTCGACTACATCATCGTGTCTGCATGGCGCGAAGGACTCGATCGCTCGACCACCGGCGCTCGAGCGGGAGAGACGAGCGGATGAGCCGGGCAGTTGTCGCAACGATGGCCGTCGTTGCAGCCTCGATGGCAGCAGCCAATATGGCTGCATGCACGTCGACCGATCTCTGGGCTGGGAGATCCGGGTCCGGTGCGCCGCCGGCCTCCGCCGTGCAGGCGACGTTCGTGCGCGCGGTTGGCGAACGGGGATCGTCCGCCGGGCAGTTCGTTCGGCCGGCAGGGATATCGACGAACTCGTTGGGGCACGTATTCGTCGTCGACGCCGGGAACGATCGCGTGCAGCACCTGAGCCCGACAGGCCGCTACGTGGACGAAATCGGCGGGTTCGGGTGGGGCGAGCTTCAGTTCAACCACCCGCTCGGCATAGCCGCGTCCGCAAGCCTGGATATCTGGGTTGCCGACACGGAAAACCGTCGGCTGGTGCACATGGACGGCCGGATGGCGTGGCTCGGATCTCTCTTGCAGGACCAAGCCGAAGGCCGCGAACTGGGGTACCCCACCGACGTGGCTATCGGTGCCGACGAGTCGCTGTGGTTCACCGATCGGGACGAGGACAGGCTGCGCGTCCTGTCGCCATTCCCGGAGAACGCCGGCGTCGCTTCCGGGTCGATCGGGGCGGGCGAGCTATCGGACCCGATGGGCATCGCCGTAGGACCCGACGGGACCATCGTCGTCGCCGACACGGGCAACGACCGCCTGGTGTTCTTCGATCAATTCGGGAACATGTTGCGGGCGTGGGGGCGAGGATATCTGAAGCGGCCCCGAGGCGTCGAAGTGACGGTTCACGGCGACATAGTCGTTGCCGACACGGGCAACGACCGGATACTGTTCCTGAATCGCCTTGGCGACCGGGTTGGCGCGCTCGGCGCTACGGGGAGCGCGCCGGCGGAGTTTGCCGGCCCGTACGACGTCGCGGTCGACCGCCGAGGACACTTGTGGGTCAGCGATTCCGGCAACGACCGCCTGCAGCAGTTCGTCCTGACGCGCACCGTCAGCCGCTGATCGGACCACAGTGCGCTCGGCCGGCTCTCACTCGACCGCTGGCGCGACCCCGTCGTCCCGCTCGGCGCCGATCTTCTTCAGCACTGAGATCGCCTCGGATATCATCAGCACGTCGAGGACGACTATCGTCACGCTGATGGCGACGAGGTACCACTGACTCTCCGACACGAACGACATCACGTTGGCCACCATCGCCCAGCCCGTAATCGCCAGCATGAAGACCATCGGTATGCCGGTGACGAGGCTGTTGCGTCCCAGCCGTACGAGATAGACGGTTGCCACCAGCAACGCCAGCCCGCCCAGCAGCTGATTCAGTGCGCCGAACAAGGGCCAGAGCACCAGCCCGCCCGTGCCACCGCCCTGGGCCAACGCCAGAACGCCCGCCGTGACTACGGCAACCATCGTCGCCGGGTGCGTGGCGGTGAGGGGCTTCACGTCGACTGCGGCTGCCAACTCGGTGATCGCGTACCGCTGGAGTCGGGTGGCGCTGTCGAGCGTCGTTCCCGCGAACGAGGCGACGAAGACGCCGATCGCGGTTGCGCCGAGCTGTTGCGGCACCCCGATGGACGCCAGCATGTTGGCTCCTCCGGCGACGAACGCGCCGAGTTTCGCCTTGAGCCCGCTGCTGGCCGCCCAGCTCCCGTAGTGCGCCGTCCACGCGTCGGTATCGCCGATGGCCGCCCCGACGGCCACGAGGACTACTACCGCCAGAGCACCCTCAAGCAACATGCCGCCATAGCCGATGGGCAGCGCCGCGCGCTCGCTGATGACCTGCTTCGACGTGGTGCCCGACGACACCAGGCAATGGAATCCGGAGATAGCGCCGCACGCGATGATGATGAATATGCCGGGGATGAGCGCCGGAGCTCCGGTCGGGTTCACGTTCAGCATTGGCGCCGAGAGCACCGGGTGCAGCACGATCATGCCGAGGATCATCCCGCCCATGGCCACGTAGAGTTGCATGCCGTTGATGTAGTCGCGTGGCTGAAGCAGCTTCCACACCGGGAGAACGGAGGCCACGTACGCGTACAGCAGGAGGACGATCACCCAGATCGTCAGCGGCGTGAGGCCGAACATCGCTGGCATGTGTAGCGGTACGTATGCGCCCACGACGATGGTTACGTAGAGGAGCAATGTGCCGACCATCGCCGCCGGTAGAGCGGGTATGCTGCCCCGCCTGAGGACATATCCCAGCGCGATGGCAATCGGTACCTGCGCCCAGATGGGGAACACCGATTCGGGGTACATGTCGAACAGCATGGCGATTATCATCGCGAAGATCGCGATGACGATCAGCAGCAGGAACATGATGATCACCAGGAACAGCACGCGCGTTCGCCTGCTGACGATCTCCCCGGCCGTGTCCCCGATGGTGCGCCCTCTGTTCCGAACGCTGACAACGATTGCCGAGAAATCGTGCACTGCGCCGATCAGGATCGGGCCGAGGACGACCCAGATGAATGCCGGCTGCCAGCCCCAGATGATGCCGATCGCGGGGCCTACGATGGGTCCGGTGCCCGCGATAGACGTGAAGTGGTGCCCGAAGACGATCTGGCTTTTCGTCGGCACGAAATCCTTGTCGTCTCGGAGCGCTGTGGCCGGAGTGGTTGCTTCGGGGTCGAGGCGGAAGACTTTCTCTGCCAGGTACTTCCCATACACCCGGTATGCAACGATGTACCCGACGAAGGCGATACCGCCCAGAAC
>CAZSJP010000326.1:1042-5985 GCA_964606675.1 uncultured bacterium | reverse complement strand
GCAACCTCGAAGACGGCGGCAAGCTGAGGCTGGAGGATGGGTCGCACATCGGCGCCAATTTCCTCAAGGCCGGCGGCACCGGACGGCTGAAACTGGTCCTTTACGACTGGGACGGCGACGGAGCCACGGACATGGTAGTGGGAACACCACGCCACGGGTCGGTGCCGAACCCGGAGACGGGCCTGCCCCAGTCGCTCGGATTGCCCGGCTCGGCCGTGCTTCTGCTCAGAAACGTCGGCACGGACACCGACCCGGTGTTCGCCTTCCCCGCGGCACTGAAGTTCAGAGGTGAGCCGGTCTACTTCGGCCAGCACGCGTGCAGCCCCGCCGTCGCGGATTTCGGCGGCGCCACGGGTCCGGATCTGGTCGTCGGCGACGAGACGGGGCGAATCACGTGGTTCAGGCGAGACGACATCTCATTCTGAGGCGAACGCTATGACCTCGCGAGAACGTATCCGCGCCGCATGGAACGGCGACCCGGTCGATCACGTGCCGCTGACTACGTGGTGCTTCGGAGTTGCGCCACCGGCAGAACTCCGGTGGTCGCGCGACGACGAGGTCCGGGACTACTGGTACTCCATGCGCATGGAGCACATACACACGCTGCCACGCAGTTGGGACCTGGGCGACGACTTCCGTCGGGTGCTTGCGTGGCAGTCGCTCGGGGTGGACGACGTGCTCGACGTGTCCGTACCGTGGAGCGCCGGCCCGGGCGTCACGAGCGCCGACACGTTGGCTCCGGCCGGAGCGATCGACCCGGAGTACCCGGTGTTGGTGCGCGACTACGAGACACCGTCGGGCCCACTTCGGCACGCGGTACGCCGCACGGGCGAGGAAGTCGGCGAGGGGTGGGTCGTGCAGCCCGAGTGGGTACCGCTTTTCGAGGACTACAACATTCCGCGCGGCGTCCGGCATGCCGTGACGGCCGTCTCGGACATCGAGATCATCGCGCAACTCTACCAACCCCCCAACGACACGGCCTGCGATGCTTTCCGCGAGCACACGCGACGAGTCGGGGCATTCGCGGACAAGCACGGCGTCGCGGTTCAAGCCTGGGCCGGGTTCGGCATGGACGCCGTCGTGTGGCTGGCGGGCGTCGAGGGAGCGGTGCTGATGGCCGTTGACGAGCCTCGGGCGTTTGGCCGGTTGGTGGAGATCGTCGCCGAGGCCGACGTAGCCAGGGCCGAGCTTGCCGCGCAGGACCCCACTGTTGACCTGATCGTCGCTCGTGGCTGGTATTCGGCCACGGACTTGTGGTCACCGGCGCTGTTCGACGAGTTCGTGTGTCCCGGCATCGAGTCGATCGCACGTGTCGCACACAAGTCCGGGAAGAAGATGGCCTATGCGATGACTACCGGGGTCGAAGCGCTCGGCCCGAGGCTTGCGGAAGCCGGAGTCGACGTGCTGTACTTCGTCGACCCGGTGCAAGACGGCGTCGACGTGACGCGCGCCCGCGACTTGCTGGGTGGCAGGATGACCCTCGTCGGCGGCATCAACTCGGTCTCCCTGCGCTCCGATTCGGCCGCGGCAATCTCGGAACAGGTGGCCGGTGCCATAGACGCCTTGGCGCCGACCGGTCGCTTCATCTTGCACCCGGTCGACGCGTTGTTCCCGGACACTCCATGGTCAGGCATCGAGGCATTGCTGCAAGCCTGGCGGATATACAGGTGAGGCCCGATGACTGAAGATCACGCCGAACGGATGACCGAGCGATTGGCCCCGCGCGTGGGAGTCGTGGCACTTTCAAGCCCGCTGGAGGTCGGCGCCGACCGTGCCGCCGACGCCGTGACCAAAGCTGCAGACGTGCTCCGCCGAGGGGGCTGCGAGGCGGTCTCGCCCGCGGTCGTCGAATCGGCCGAGGGCGCGTCGCGACTGGGCAGGCGGATGGCCGAGGAACACGTCGACGCATTGGTATGTGTCCCGGTCTGCTGGTTCGAGGACTACCTCGTGCTGGACATGCTGGAGGAATGCGGCCGGCCGGTGCTGTTCTGGCCGCAGCCCGGAATGGAGACCGGCGCGCTGTGCGGAACGCAGCAGATCACGTGCTACCTGACGCAGCTCGCGCATCCATCCGAGGTCGTGTTCGGGAGCCTCGATAGCGAGCCGTGCCTGGCCGCTGCGATGGCGTTCCTGCGCGCGGCGGCGCTCCACAGCCGGCTAAGACGTGCACGAATCGGTCTAGTGGGCCACCATGTCAACGGCATGACGCACACAGCGCCCAACGAGTTCATGCTGAAGAAGGCGATCGGCCCTCGCGTGGTGCAGGTGGATCTACCGTCTCTACTCAGGCGAACGGGAGAGGCTCCATCCGCGAAGGCAGAAGAGACATGGCGGGCAGTCGTGCAGACGGTGGGGCGATCAGCCGTCACGAGCGAAGACGGCATCGACTCGATGCGGGTGTACCTCGCGCTCGGCGATGCAGTGCGGGAACACTGCCTGGCTGCTCTGAGCGTCGGCTGCTATCCGCACTTGATGGGCCGTGTGTGCCTGGCCGCATCGCTCTTGGCCGACCGGGGAGTGCCGCTTGCGTGCGAGGGCGACGTCCACGGTGCGATCGGGCAGCTAATACTCTCGCTGTTGACCGGGGAGCCGACACACTGCACCGATTGGCTCGACCCGCTCGAAGACGGCACGGTCGTCTTCACGCATTGCGGCTCGGGGTCGTTCAGCCTCGCCGAGAACGCGAGCGACGTGGCTATCGACTCGGTTCGCCTGATGGGCCAGGGAGCGTGCGCCCTGTTCCCGGCGAAGCCCGGGCTAGTGACGCTCGTTGGGTTGGTGCCTCGGGCCGACGGCTACCAGTGCGCGTTGCTGACCGGCGAGGCCATGCCGACCGAGATGGTCTTCCCTGGGAACCCGGTCCGTGTGAGGTTCGAGGAGCCGACCGACAGGATCATCCGGTGGATATCCCGTCGCGGAATCGGCCATCACTGGATGATCGGCTACGGCGACGTCGCGGACGAAATCCGAACGTGGGCGGACATATGCGGTCCCTCGCTACTCCTGCTGGACGGCGACGAGGGCTTGAACGCATAGCCGGAACGATGTCGGACAGGTCCGGGGGACGATCCGAGATGAGAGGCATAGCGGACGAACGGCGCTGGGCGGTTGTGGCGAAGAACGACCGATTCGGCGCATTCGGTGGCGGTCTGCTTCTCCTGCCGTCGGGGCGGCTTCTGTGCTCGTACGGCGTCATCGACTTCGACCGCGAGGTGCATGGGCAGGTCCTGATCGCCAGCGCAGACCGAGGCCGCACTTGGTCTCGCCCCACGGTTGTCGATGAGCGGCCGGGGCCCCTCAAGACCACACGCGGGACGTCGCTGTCCCTACTCTCGGACGGCCGCATTGCGATGCTCTCAGACGCCGGGAACGATGGGTTCGAGCTGCGGTGGAGCACCGACGACGGCGCGACCTGGAGCCACCCACAGCCTGCGGGTCGTGCCGGGACTAGCTTCTACAACGCCCACCTGATCGAAACGCCCGACGGTCTGCTCGTCACGACCCGTGCCCCTACCCACGGAGCGCCCGCCAGGAAATGCGTGCTACTCCACCGGTGCGATCATTTCGGCGACAAGTGGAGCGACCCTGAGGTCATCTTCGAGGACCCCGAACTCAACCTCACCGAGCCCTGCACGACTCGTCTTCGCGACGGACGGTTGATGTGCATCGTGCGCGAGAACTCCTACAACTTCCATCCAGCCTACAAAGCGTTCTCGGACGACGATGGGGCGACGTGGACGAAGCTTGAGCCGATGCCCGTGTTCGGACACGAACTCTACGCCGGCCAGCTCGCCGACGGGAGAACCCTCGTCGCGTACAGGCACGTCGGCGGGTATGCTGCGACCCGACTGTGGGCCGGAATGCCCGACGAGGAGCCGGCATATCACTCGCCGGCGACAATCAGATGCGCCACGCCGCCGCGCATCGGGAATGACGTTCTCACGGTCCGCACGGCGGGTGCCGGCGAGTCGGCACTCTACCATATGCCTCCGCCCGAGTCCGAAGAGAGCACCGTCCGCATCAAGGCGGAGCTCCGTTGCACCTCGAACGACCCGAATGCGTGCGGCGTCCACGTCGCGCAGGCCGGCTGGGTGGCGTTCCATCCCGACCGAGTGGAACTGCCCGACTGCGGCGGCATCTCGGCAGGAACCGACGCGACCCGATTCCGGCGATACGGCATAGTGCGCACGGCGAAGGAACTCGTCGTGTCGGCCGATGGGGCCGAGATTCTGCGGACGGACCAACTCCACCGCGGCAAGGTGCTTGAGAACGTCGGTGGCCGCATTCGCCTGGACAACGTGAACGCGTTCGGAACGCAAAGCCCGTTCTTCGGCCGGCTCGATTGCGATGCGCGCGGCGAAGCCGAATGGCGCAACGTGGAGCTAGCCATGGCGAACCCACGCCACGCCGACGTTGCATGGGAATGGAGCGCGTCTTCGGGCAAGACTCCCGACTGGTACGAGACCGAACGCATGATCGACATCGAGGGCAACTACGGCGGCAGCCCGTATTACGTCGGCCAGGCTGCGTGGGTGCAGTTTCCGGACGGCGAGATCGTGGTTGTGAACGGCCGCCAATACGAACGCCCGGACGGCCGCAGAGGCTCCGCGCTGGCGGCGTGCAGCCTGCGTGAGGGCGACCTGGCCAGCTGACCCGCAGCCGGGCCGCAATGCCGACGCACGACCTCCCGGGTATGGGCGCCAGCGCTTTCGGGGCAACTGGTCACGGATTACATTTCACTGTACGGGACGTTGACGTGTACACGGCCGTCGACAACGGCCGGAACCACGGACGGCCCTTCCGGGGGGGCTCGACACGGGCTGACGAACCAAAGAGGAGAGCACGCATGCCAGCATACACGACCCGAAGCGCTCCGATGACGTACGTCATCGACTACGGGGACCATCTGAACCATATCGAAGAGAGCATCGAGAAGGTGAAGG
>CAZSJP010000326.1:0-1032 GCA_964606675.1 uncultured bacterium | reverse complement strand
ACCGTACTCGTTCTTCCATGGCGGTCAGGACTTCACCTATTTCCCGCCGGTCGGTGCGTCCGATTTCCGGAAGTCGAAGAAGGGATCCGCGGAGAGCCGCTCGACGCCGTGGTCCGTACCGCTCACGCGTGCAGAGGCCGACGAGCGCCAGGAACTGACGACAAAGTGGATCGCCGAGCTGCACGCCGCCGGTGTCGACGAAGTGATACCGTACATCTGCAACCAGACGATCGCCGGCGACCCGGAGAAGCGTTCGGGCGGGCTGTGGTGGTTCTACGACAGATGGGACGAATACGCCGAGGTCGCGGGGCCGAAACCGGCGGCGGACCCCATCGAATGGATGCAGCGCGAGCCGGACGGCAAGCTTCACTTCAACTACCCATACCGTTTCGTCAATTTCGATCCGCCGCTCAGGTTCGCTCCCTGCCCGAACAACCCATACTGGCACGGCTGGCTCAAGCACATCTGCAAGATGCTAGCCGAGTACGACTTCGATGGCGTCTTCGTCGACAACAACATCCTCCATTGCCACTGCGAGCATTGTCAGGCCGAACTCGGGCGCTATCTCACGGAGACTTACTCCTCGGAGGAACTTCTCGCGCGCTACGGCACGAACGACGTCGGCGGCCTGCGCATGTCGACAGCCGGCGACAAGGTCCTGTGGGCGATGGGGCAGCGGGAGTACATGCAAACCATCAAGGATGCCGAGCCGGACGAGTTCCTGGAGAAGTTCGGCACGGAAGACGTCGATGAAGCGATCCCGTCCGAGGCGGGCTACGGGTTCCACTGGGGGCGCGCTCACGATTTCTGGCTCGGCAAGCTGCGGGAAGCCAACTCGGACGACGAGGTGAACCGAATTCTCCGAGAGGGCGACGTTTCAAGCCTGGGAATCGAAAGCGCGGCGGACAGATGTCTGTGGGCCGACACTCAGAAGACGTGGGCATGGTCGGTCAGCCAGCGCAACAAGGAGCTTCGCGAGGTCGCCGATCCGATACACCACGAGTTCATGATCGTGCCCAATTGGGGCGACAT
>CAZSJP010000325.1:0-5991 GCA_964606675.1 uncultured bacterium | reverse complement strand
GCCAGCTCGGTCTTCCCGACGCCGGTCGGGCCCAGGAACAAGAAGGAGCCGATGGGCCTAGCCTGGTCGCTTATCCCCGCGCGTGCGCGCCGGATTGCGTTTGAGACCGCCACCACGGCGTCGTCCTGACCGATGACCCGCTCGTGTAGACGTTCTTCCATATGGACCAGCTTCTGCATCTGCCCTTCGACGAGCCGACTGACCGGTATGCCGGTCCAGGTAGCGACTATCTGCGCTATGTTGTCCTCGGAGACCTCTTCGAATAGCAGCTGCCGACCCTTCTGCACGCGGGCGAGTTCCTCGTTGGCGGCGGCGAGTTCGGCCTGGGCACCCGGGATGTCGTTGTATTGTATTCTGCCCGCCAACTCCAGCTGGCCGGTCCGCCGCGCGCGGTCAAGATCCGTCCGAGCCTGTTCGATGCGACCTTTCAGAACCTTCGTTCTGTCTACGATATCCTTCTCCATGAGCCATTGGGATCGAAGAGCGTTGCGTTCCTCGCTCAGGCCGGCCAATTCCGCAGAGAGGGGTTTCAGCCGCTCTTCGGCATCCTCCTCGCGCTTCATGGCCGTGCGTTCGATCTCGATCTGCATGATCCGCTGCTCAAGGTCTTCGAGCGCCGGAGGCAGGCTGTCCACCTGTATGCGCAACTCCGCCGCGGCCTCGTCGACGAGATCGATGGCCTTGTCGGGCAGGAAGCGTTCGGAGATGTATCGGTCCGAGAGCCGCGCCGCCGCCACGAGCGCGTCGTCGAGAATCCGGACCCCATGGTGCACTTCGTACCGCTCGCGCAGTCCGCGCAGGATCGAGACGGTCTCCTCGACCGTAGGTTCGTCGACGTATACCGGCGCGAACCGCCTTTCGAGCGCGGCGTCTTTTTCGACGTGCTTCCTATACTCGTCGAGCGTCGTCGCCCCGACGCAGCGAATCGTTCCCCTGGCGAGCGCAGGCTTCAGCATGTTGCCGGCATCCATCGATCCCTCGGCTCCACCCGCGTTGACGATGGTGTGCAGCTCATCTATGAACAGGATCATCCGTCCGTCGGCCTCCTCGACCTCTTTGAGCACCGCTTTGAATCGCTCCTCGAACTCGCCACGATACTTCGTCCCTGCGATGAGCGAGCCAAGGTCGAGCGAGAGGACCCGCCGTCCGCCTAGTGACTGGGGCACCTGCCCCGCGACGATCCTCCGCGCCAGGCCCTCGGCGATGGCCGTCTTGCCAACCCCCGGCTCGCCGATCAGAACAGGATTGTTCTTCGTTCGGCGCGATAGCACCTTGACGACGCGCCGGATCTCTTCGTCGCGGCCGATCACCGGGTCGAGCTTACCCTCTTGCGCCTCCGACGTCAGATCGCGCGTGAATCGATCGAGAGCCTCGTACTTGGACTCTGAATCGGGTTCATCGACCCGGTTCGAACCCCGAATCCGCTCCATCGCCTCGCGCACCGATGCCTGCGAGACGTTCTGGCGGCCCAGCGCGATGGCCGCGGGCGCAGCCTTCAGCTCGTACAGCGCGAGCAGCAGATGATCCGCCGACAAATACTCGTCTTTCATCTCCTGCGCGCGCTTCCAACCAAGTGCCAGCAGCCGCTGCAGGCCGGCAGAGCCGCCAACTGCGATGTTGTCGCCATGCACAACCGGCAGCTTGCCGAGCGCCGTCTCGACGTCTCGTCGGAACTCGGCGACGTTCCCGCCGGCACGCTCGATCAGCCGCCCAGCCAGGCTCTCTTCCTGGTCCAGCAGCGCCAACATCAGATGCTCTGCTTCGATCGCATTGTGATTGCGCACCATCGCCAACTGCTGTGCGCCGGACAGTGCTTCCTGCGTTCTCTGGGTCATCCTGTCTGCGTTCATCGGAACCAGGTCCCCTGTATCGCGTCTCGGAGCCTCTCACAAGATATGGGCGTCTGCGGCTGACATGGACGCAAGAAGAGGGCCAAAGTGGAATAGCAGTGAAATCATGCACTTATGGCAGGCCGAGCACCCAGTAGCGGCATATCGGCTGCCGCCTTGGCACAGGTCTACAGACACGCTATGCCACTATGACAGCACCTCGGGCGGAGGGCTGCTCTGTGGCGACCTGGCTAGGGGTACGTTCGCCCGTAGACACGGGTCTCAGGCCCGGCAGAGAGGCCGAATTGCTCGTACAGCCTGCGAGCGGCGACGTTGCCGGGGCCGGTCCAGAGCATCACGTGCCTCTTGCCCTCGTCATGCTGGTACGCAAGTTGCCTCTGGAGCAGCCACGCGCCGATCCCTCTGCGCAGGTACGGTTCCTCGACCCCGATCCATTCGATCGTAACCAGCTGACCGAACGCCCCGCAATCATCCAGATGGGGCGGTGCGCCCCAGGCGTCGCACTCGGCGGCCAACGTCTCGCCATCGTAGACCTCGAGGCGCCATTCGCGTTTCTCGGCGTCGCTCGCGAAGAGAACGTGCCAGCCGGGGGCATACGGGTCTCTCGCATCGGTTTCGGGATGTACGTCAAGCGGGCCGGCCATGATGATCCAGTCGTCGACGCAGACGAAGCCCTCCTGCTCGTAAGCGTCGACAACGTGGGTCCACGTCGTGGGAGTCCCGATCCATCCGGCACCGATGGGACAGCGCGAGTCGGCCGATATGTTGGCGCAGCCCTGCGAACGAAGCCACGCCACCGCGCTGACGAGCAACTGATGGGCCACGCCAGGCGCATCGGGGTCTGCCACCAGAAAGCCGATGTGCCCATCGGGGTCGTACTCGCGCCACACCACCACGACGCAACCGACCGCCACGCCGCCACGGAGCGCCACGTACGTTCGGCACCGCTGCCCGCTTTCGAACTCATCGGGATAGTGGTGCACCCACAGAGAGTCGTAGCGATCTATGATCGATTGCACCGCTCCGACCGTCACGCATGCCCCCGCAGGCGGCACCAGGTCTGCATGCCGCCCGGCGATCAGCGCCAACTCGGACAGGTGTTCCGGCCGAGAGAGCACGATCTCTATCGAATCATGTTCGCGCGCGGGTTCCATGCGACGACGATCCTCGCCAAATTCCGGTTCGCGACGGCAACGGACGGATGCAACAAACGAGCGGAGGCTACAGCATCATGCGAAATGTAAGAAGATGCCCGCTCGGTGCCGACCCCATGGAGATCGCGCCCCTCACGGCGACGAGCGTCGGCGATGACGAGCCGAGTTCCATCGTCGTCTACCGCCCTGGAGCGGTCGGCGACGTCATCGTAACGTTCCCCGTCCTGCAAGCACTGAGGCAGCGATATCCGAGTGCCACGATCGCACTTGTGGGACCCGAGACGGCCGAGTTGGCTCTGACGTCCGGGCTTGCCGACCGGGTACTGTCGTCCGACGCCGCGTGGGTGGCGAGATGGTTCGCCGGGGATGAGTCCGCGCTCACGGAAACGCTGGGGGAGGCCGACACGTATGTCGTGTTCTCGCACGACGACGACGGAGTGCTGGCGCATGCGGCCACGATGGCCGGCGCACGCCGCGTGACCGTTTGGCCCGCGCGCCAGGCCGACGACGGCACCCAGCACATGTCGGACTATCTCCTCGGCGCGCTGGCCGCGTGGGGCGTCGAATCGGCCGGCAACGTGCCTGCCGTCACGGCGGGGGCGGGGCCGATCGCCGAAGCAGAACGTATCTCGCGGGAAGCGGGCGCACAGGGGGATTACGTGCTGGTGCACGGAGGCAGTTCGGCTCTGCCGCGGTTGTGGCCCAAGATGCCTGAGTTGGCCGACGCGATAGAGCAAGACCTGAGCCGACCCGTGCTCGTCAACGTCGGGCCTGTCGAGCTTGAGCTGGGAACGCTCGCCCGCTGGCCCAAGGCCGTCCGAACCGTCGGGCCGATGCCGATTCCGGTCCTTGCCGGTGTCATCGCCGGTGCGAAGCTGTTCGTGGGGAACGACACAGGACCCTCCCACGTTGCGGCTGGCCTCGGTGTGCCGACGGTTGCAGTGTTCGGTCCGTCGTCCGATGCGCGCGTATGGGCTCCCCGCGGGCGCTGCGCAGAGGTCGTCAGAGGCGCGAGCGATGCCATGTGGCCGACGGTTTCCGAAGTCCGGGCTGCGGTCGCACGATGCGCGGCGAATGCCTGACTTCTAGCCCGGGCATCGGCTCGCGCCAGGCCCATCGGCATCCGGGAGGTCCGTGGATTCAGCGACGGCCGCCAGCGGGATTGCCGCCACGAACTCGCTGCCGTCGCCGGGCGCGCTCGTGAAATCGATGGTACCTTCGTGCGCCTCGACGACCTGCTTCACCAGCGATAGCCCGAGCCCGCTGCCGCTAGTGCTGCGATTCCGCACTTTGTCGCTCCGGAAGAAACGGTCGAACACGAGCGGCGCTTCCGAAGGGTCTATCCCGATGCCGGTGTCCCGGACCTTAAGCAGCGCGAATCGCCCCTCTGCCGCCAGGCTCAACGTGACCTGCCCGCCCTTGGGCGTGTACTTCACGGCGTTCTGAAGCAGATTCGATCCGACGAGGTGCAGGAGCGTGGGGTCGCCCAACACCTTGGCATCGTCGACGCGACCGAGCTGAAGGGTCAGCCCCTTGTTTGCCGCCATGACCTGGGCCTCTTCGGCCAGGTCTTCGACGATGGGCTGCAACGGCACCGTCGAGAGCGTCGGGCGATGCTGGCCGGTCTCGAGCCGTGCGATTGTGAGCAGGTCGGCCACCAGGTGCGTCATCCGGCGGGCCTCGTCCACGACGACGCCGAGCGCTTGGCGCATCTCATCCGGCATCGCGGACTTGCGCAACGCAACCTCGGCCTCGCCCTGGACGATCGTGAGCGGCGTTCGTAGCTCGTGCGATGCGTCGGCACTGAAGCGGCTGATCTGCGAGAAGCTGCTCTCCAGACGGCCCAGCAGATCGTTGAGTGTCTCGATCAGGCGCCCGAGTTCGTCGTCGACTTCTCTAGGGGCGAGCCGCTCGTGAAGGTGTTCTGCTCGGATGCGCCTCGCGGCGGTCGTGATGTTGTCGATGGGCGAAAGGAACCGGCGCGACATCCACCATCCCGCGAACGCCGACAGGATGATCGCCGACGGGATAATGAACGCCAACACCAGCCGAGTCTTCTCTTTCCCTCGTTCCAGCTCGTGCAGCGACATCGCCACCTGGACCCAACCGACCGGCCGCCCGTCTATCGGGCGGAGACGCGCCGTTATCATCCGTAGCGGCTCGCTCCGGTAGAAGGCCTTGCCGGGCGAAGCCGCTGCATCGCGCCTCTCCTGCACGATCTCGACCGTCTCGAACGGCAGCGACCCGTCCTCGGCCCACCTTGAGCCGTACATGTACAGCTTCATGTCGGGCGAGATCACCATGTCGAAATGGTTCGACTTCAGGAATAGCGTGTCTATGGGCAGTATCGAGTTGCCCAGGTTCCTCGACCTGAACGCAATCCTGGCGGACCCATCCAGCAACTGGACGTATCTCGGCGGCCAGGGCGGCGGATTCAGCGCGGAAAACGACGTGTCGGAGGATATCTCGGCAAGCGGCACGCCGACCGACAGGCGCTCGTCCACGATGCTGGTGACGGCGCGCGCGCTCCGCCTGAGCGACGCGTTCACACTCGCGGAGATGCGATCGTGGGCCAGCCGCTCAATGGCGAACCCCGCGATGATGAACGTGATCGCCATGGCCGCGGCATACGTAACCGTGAGCTGAACGCTGATTTTGCGCCCGCTCATCAGCCAGCCCCTCAGGAAGCGGAACCGGCTCCGTTTGGTCGTCAATGCGCCCTGTCCTTGGTCGGTGGTGGTATTCGGCGTCGGGCTTCCATGCCCTCTGCCATCGACACCGCGCTGGGATTGTCACGTACAATATAGGCGCATACCATGAACGCGTCTCAAACCGCCGATGAAAGTTCCTTCATCAATGCATCCCACCCTATATGCATGCAATCCGCACCGGGGAACGCAGCCAGCGCCCTGGGCATGAAGAAACTTTAATCTGGCTGTCATGCAGGCTTCAGCCCACCGTGCGGGCGATTCGGTACTTTATCTACC
>CAZSJP010000324.1:0-6005 GCA_964606675.1 uncultured bacterium | reverse complement strand
GCCACGTTCTTCGGCCCTTCTATGTAGCCACCGTGTTCGACGTCGAGAAAGGCGGTTGTGATGCCCGACTGATCGTACTCGGTCAACAGCGCGTCCTTCTCTTCGGTCCACTCGTGGCTGTTTCGGCCACCGTCCGCGACGAGACGAGCCACGGGCCCGCGTGCGACCGCTCGGGCCGACTGGACCAGCATCTGATAGTCGTATCTATCGGCGAAGCGCCACATGATCTGGCGCACTTCGTCTCCGGGTAGAGCGCTCAGCCGGGCCTCGCGTGCCTGTTCGGCGGTAGCTTCGGTCATATGTCCTGATCCTTTCGTTGGGTGCGCCTTCTGCGCGGCACTCCGTCGTCGTTCGGCGAGGCCCACCTTGTCCATCGCAGCGAAGTGCGCGCGGTCCGCGCATGGGCCGGCCCTGTCGGTAGCCAACGGTGTCGGCACGGGCTAGGTTTCATATATCATAGAGGTTGCGCCATCGAGCCAACCGGCTGGATCATTCGATGACAAACGCCCCCAGCACTCTAAGAGTCCGGATCGGAGGCAATGCTGTCAAGGTTGAGCGGCTGCCGGCCCCGCTCTGCGGCGTCGTGGCCGTCTAGTATTCGCGCGATTCCCTGAACGCCTCGAGCATGGCAATCATGTTCTCCGTGGGCACGTCGTCCTGGATGTTATGCACCGCGCCGAACACGTAGCCACCGCCGCGGCCGAGCCGATCGATCCGCTCGCGCACGTTGCGCCTGATGTCGTCCGGAGAGCCTTCGGGCAACACGCCCTGGGTGTCTACCCCGCCGCCCCAAAGGACCAGATCGGAGCCGTACTCCGCCTTGAGATCTTCCGCGACCATACCCTCTGCCGTCAGTTGCACCGGGTTGAGGACATCGACGCCGATCTCGACGAAATGCGGCAGCAGACTACCGATGGCGCCGTCGGAGTGGAAGAAGCAGTAGAACGGCGCCGGAAACAGGTTCTTCTGCTCTGCAAACAGCGCCCGGTGCCTCGGCTTCATGAATGTCTCGTACATCGCAGGCGACATCAGGAGCGACTCCTGCCCTGCCATGTCGTCGCCCTCTCTTACGAACTGGACGTATTGCCCGAGCACGGGCGCGGCGGCGCGGTAGAAGCGGATCTTCTGGTCGACGAACTTGTCCAGTAGAGCATGGGCGAGGTCGGGTTCGAGCGCCAGGTCCGAGTAGAACTGCTCGTAGCCCCTGACGCGACAGCACATCTCGAAAAGCCCCGCGCAGAGGCTGTCGAGGATCACGGCGTAGCCCTGCTCGTGGTAGCGGCGCGCCTCGTCCGCCAGGCCTGCCAACAACGCGGGATCTTCCGGGTCGGGCCATGAGAAGCTCTCGACGTCCGCCACGGTCAAGTCGCCCGAGAACGGGCTTTCGGCGACGTCGAAGTAGAGGCTGCCGTCGGGCATCAACCATCTGACGCCGTACTCGTCCACGAAGGACGCCCCGTCTTCGCCGCGGTCAAGCGCCGGGCGTTTCCTTGCGAAGTTGGGGATGATCCCCCGTACGTCGACGTCGAGCAGCGCCACCAGTTCCTCCGAAAGCACCGGCAGCTGCTGGATGGTGTCGTAGAGTTCGACCTCGCCGACGCCGATCCCCATGGCTTCGGCCAGCCGCTCGTAGGCGTTCCGGGTGATGCCGGTGACCAGCGAGCTTCCCAGATCGAACGGAATGCGATCCGGCTGTTCATGACTCGCGGCGGCGATTACTCTATCGAGGTGGGTCATGCGGTTCGACCTTCCATCATGGTGCGATGACGCTGATCGTCATGTGCGGAGCTACTGCCGACCGGCATGTCGGCGGCGCTGCCTCAAGTGTAGATAGATAGGCACGCCGAGGGGCTCTCGGCAACGTGCACGGGCCGCCGGGCTTGTATTTCGGCTGACTTCGCCATATGGTATTGTCTGCGGCGGATTGCTCGTCGCCAACCAACGAACGGCGTCGAGTCGCGTGCAGGATCGTGCTCGTCTGCGCGTGTTCCCGCGATGGGCCCATTCGCCCCGACGATCGGGTCCCGGCGCCATTAGATGCCATGCGTTCGTCGCCGCAATCGGATACATCGCAGCAGCTTTAGCGCGGTAGGCGCTACGAGGGAAAGGGATTCGGCATGCCGATGACGCGTCGCGAGTTCTTCAGAACCGGCCTTGCCCTGGCCGGTAGTGCTCTCTTGCCCCGATCGGGGTTCGCCGCCGAGGGGAGCGCGGATGCGCTGCCCGATGGGCTCCCCGACGTGGCCCACGTCGCCGGCGGCGCCCCCGAAGACGCTGTCCGCGCTGCCGTCGACGCCGTCGGCGGGATTTCCGCGTTCGTGAAGCCCGGTCAGTCGGTCCTCATCAAACCGAACGTCGGGTTCCCCAACGCACCCGAAGCCGTGACCACGACGGACCCGGTCGTTGTCGCTGCCGTCGCAGCCCTATGCAAGGAGGCCCGCGCCGGCAGCATCGTGATCGCCGACTACCCGGTTCGCAACACCGAGATGTGCTTCGACGAGAGCGGCATCGGCGGTCTGGGCCGGATCGGAGGCGTGGACGTGATGCCGCTCTCCGGCAACAGCGCGTTCGCCACCACGGCGATTCCGAATGCAGTGGAGGTCCAGGAGGTCGACTACGCCCAGGTGGCGTTGCAGGCAGACGTGATCATCGCCGTACCGGTCGCCAAGTCGCACTCGGGTGCGGGCGTCACGTTCGCGCTGAAAGGAATGATGGGGCTGATCCAAGCGAGAGGCGCCTTCCACAGGCAATACGACCTTCACCAGGCGGTGGCAGACCTGGCCAAGCTCGCAAAGCCCGACCTGGTAGTCACCGACGCGCGGCGCGCGCTTGTCACGGGCGGGCCAGGTGGGCCGGGCCGAGTCGAGACGCCCGGCGCGATCCTCGCGGGAGCCAACGCGACGACGGTCGACGCCTACACCGTCGGCATGGCCGAGTGGTACAACCGCGCGGTCACGGCCGACAAAGTAAGACACCTGGTGCTGGCGAATCAGCAGGGCCTCGGCGAGATAGACGTCGCGCTCATGAATGTCGCCAACATCCGGCTCTAGCGGCGTGAACTGCGTATCGATCGCAACACCGGCCGGGTACGGAGCGCAACCGTGAGCCGATGGCGGCGCATCGTCCAGATTGTCATGCTGGCGACGTTCGTGGCCCTCGCCGTTGCCGCCGCATGGCCTGCACGCGTTCCGTTGGTGTCCACGGCGTGGTTGGTGGCCGATCCGTTGGTCGCCCTGGTCGCGATCGTAAGCGCGCGAACGGCTTGGGAGCTTGCGGCATGGTCGCTGGTGCTTGTGGCCGCCACGGCGATCGTCGGCAGGTTCTTCTGCGGATGGCTGTGCCCGTTGGGCACGATCCTCGACGCGACCGACACAGTGGTACGAGCCGAACGCCCGGCCCGGGACCGTGCGTCGCTCGGTCATCGCGGAAGATGGAAACACTACGGCCTGATCGCCGTGCTCGCGTGCTCCGTGTTCGGGGTCAGTGCCGGGCTCGCACTCGATCCACTCGTGCTCCTGACTCGGACCATCGACCTCGTCGCCATGCCGCTCGCATCGTGGCTCGGGTTCGGCTCGGTGCTACTGGTCCGCCAACTCCCCGGGTACGGAGCGTTCAGCGCGCCCCTGCTTGAAACGCCCTCTACCTACACGTGGGTTACGACGACAACTCTGTTGTTCGCAGCCATAGTGTTCCTTGGCAGACTCGAACGACGCTTCTGGTGCCGCAACCTCTGTCCGACGGGGGCGCTCCTGGCGTTGCTCGGAAGGTTCGGCATCGTCAGGCGGCGGGTCGCCGATAGCGCGTGCACGTCGTGTGGGGCGTGCGCCGGTGCGTGCCCCACCGGCGCGATACCCGTCGAGAGTTCTGGCGAGACTCGACGCGGCGAGTGCACGCTCTGTATGCGCTGCCAGTCGGTCTGCCCGCCGGCCGCGGTCAGCTTCGGAGTTGGTGGCGGCCGGCCCGCGCCCGACATGCTCCCAGGCAGACGTCAGGCGCTTGTCGCGCTCGGGGCGGGCATTGGTGCCGGGCTGCTCGCCGTCGGGTCGTCGGCGGCGATGCCACGCCCCGGTAATGTAATACGCCCGCCGGGGTCGTTGCCTGAGGACGAGTTCCTCGCCCGGTGCACGCGTTGCCTTGCGTGCGCCGAGTCGTGCCCGACGAACGCTTTGCAGCCGATGGGCGCCGAGGCCGGTTGGGAAGCGCTGTGGACGCCGGTACTCGTCCCCGTCGTCGGCGGATGCGAAGAGCCATGCTACAATTGCACGCAAGTCTGTCCGACTGAAGCGATCCGCAGGATATCGCTTGAGGAGAAGTCGTTCGCGAAGATCGGCACAGCGAGGATATCCCGCGAGCGCTGTCTGGCGTGGGAGGAGTTGAAGCCTTGTCTCGTATGCGATGAGGTGTGCCCGTACGACGCGGTCGAGTTCCGCGTCATAACAGACCACCGAGGAACGCACCGCCGGCCGCTGGTGCACGTCGACAAGTGCGTCGGATGCGGCATATGCGAGCATGAATGCCCCGTCGGCGAGCCACGCGCGATAATCGTCGAACACTACAACGAGGAGCGCCGGAGCACCGGCTCGTACATCACTCCCAAGAAACGACAGATGCGGAGGCCCATCGACGACCGCGACGTGGACTATCTGCGCGAGTATCGCTCGACCGTTCCGGCGCCTGAGTACCCGACGACGGACGGGCCCGACACGCTCCCGCCCGGTTTCATCCTCGACTGAGACTCCGGGGGGGCGCGAGGGCCTTGATCCTACGCGCCCGCGCGCCAAACTTTCTGTCGCGACCCCCTCACCGCGCGATCACACCGTCCGAGACAAGCGAGGAAGGCGATGAATCGGCTGCACATTGCGCCCAACGACCTCCCTGAGGAGCTTCGAGCGGGCGTCGCGTTGCTCGGAGAAGACTACCCGATCGCCACGGAGCCCGAGCACGGCGTACGCACCGTGCGGTTCCAACACGCCGACGGGCCGCTGCTGATAGAAACGGGCGACGACTGGGCCATGGTCCGGTACTCAGCCCACGTTCACGCCTTTCGAGCCATCGGCAGGCTTCTGGGCAGCGATGGCGACGCCTCTACAACGGAGACGTGCAGCTTCAGCATGCTCGGCGTGATGCTCGATTGCTCTCGAAACGCCGTCCTTACCACTTCGAACGTCGAGCGTTGGCTGCGTCGCCTGGCGCTGATGGGCATCAACGCGGTTTGCCTATACACGGAGGACACCTACGAGGTGTCCGGCGAGCCGTTCTTCGGATACGGGCGAGGCCCCTACACCGAAGACGAACTGCGCGGCATAGACGAGTACGCGTCCAAACTCGGCATCGAGACATTCCCCTGCATCCAGGCCCTCGCACACCTGGCGCAGATGCTTCAGTGGCCGGCATACGCATCGCTCAAGGACACCGACGACATCCTGCTGGCGAACAACGACGAGACGTACGAGTTCATCGAACGGATTATCGACGCTGCGACGAAGCCGTTCAGATCGAAGCGCATCCATTTCGGCATGGACGAAGCGCACGGCCTCGGAGAGGGGCGCTACAAGCGGATATTCGGAGAGAAGCCGCGGTTCGACATAATGGTCTCGCACCTGGAGAGGGTCCTGGAGATCACGAGGCGCATGGGGCTAGATCCGATGATGTGGAGCGACATGTGGTTCCGGATCGGCTCCGAGGAAGACGACTACTACGACACCGAGGCGGTGATCCCGGACGACGTCGTCGAGACGATCCCGGACGACGTGACGCAAGTGTACTGGGACTACTACCACCGCGACGAGGCGTTCTACCAAGATTGGATCGAACGCCACCGCAAGCTCGGCTCCGAGCCACTGGTCGCGCCTGGCGCGTGGACGTGGGGCCGGTTCTGGGCGTACTACCCCCACGCGATCGCGACGATGGAACCGTGCATGACCGTCTGTAGAAGGCTTCGAATCGGCGAGTTGCTCGTGACCATGTGGGGCGACGACGGTGCGGAGTGCGATTTCGATAGCGGC
>CAZSJP010000323.1:0-6007 GCA_964606675.1 uncultured bacterium | reverse complement strand
TCGAGCCGAACGACCCCAACACGGGCGACATGGTCCGGCAACTCAGAAGCCTAGAGCCCGATCTGCTCATCGCCGTCGGCTACGTGAAGCTCCTGCGCCCATCCGTGCTCGGAATCCCGCGCATCGTGGCCGCGAACTTCCACGCATCGCTTCTGCCGGCGTACCGGGGGAAGCACCCGGTGTTCTGGGCCTTGCGCCATGGCGAGCGGTCCGCCGGGCTCACCGTTCACGTGATGGACCCGCACATCGACACCGGTGACGTCCTGTATCGGACGAAGGTCCGTACGCGCCGACGCGACTCGGTAGCCACGCTCTACTCCCGGATCATGGATCGGAGCGTGGCGCTCGTGCCCCGGCTGGTAGAGGATGCCGTGGCGGGGCGGCTGCGTCCCGAGAAGCAGGGGGCCGAGGGCGCGTCGTACTACTCGTCGACCACCGCCGAGGACTTCCGGCTCGACTGGACCTCAGACCGCAGGGCGCTCTTACGCTGGATTCGCGCTACTCCGAGCAAGTGCTGGTTCTCGCTGCGGGGCAGGACCGTGTACGTCCAGGACGCGACAATTCCGCTGGGAGCGCCCCCGGAGTCGATCGGGACGATCATGCGGCTGGGTCGCGGCGGTTGCACCGTGGCAGTCGGGGGAGGCGCTCTGCGGCTTCGGTCGGGCTGCCTCGACGACGGCCCCATCGAGCACATGTCCGTGGTCTGCGCGAAGCTCGGGCTGGCGGTTGGGGATTCGTTGGGGTGATGGGGGTGTGTGGGTGGGTCTGATGGTGTCGCGGCGCCGCCCGTCGCTTGACCGCTCGCCGGCCTGTGCATATCGTCCGATTGTTGCGTGCTGTGCCCGTTCGTCAACCCCGTCGAGAGGAGCGCCATGCCCCGCCACTGCCGCCTTCCGGCGCTCGCAGCCATGTGCTTGGCACTTCTGCCCTGTATGGCGGCGCACGCAGTAGATGTCCAACCGGCCCAGAAACTCCTCTCCAACGACACCGCGCAGGGCGACCACTTCGGCTACTCGGTCTGCATCTCAGACATCCACGCAATCGTAGGCGCCCCCTGGCGCGACGACAATGGGATCGACCAGTCCGGCGCGGCGTACGTCTTCCAACGCGACGTTGGGGGTCGCTGGAACCAGGTGGCCAAACTGGCGCCGGCCGGCACAGACTCCGGGCACAACTTTGGGATGAGTGTCGCCTTCTCAGGTCCACACGCCATCGTCGGGGCTAGTTCCCACATTGTACACTACAATCCAGACTACAGGAAGGACCCGACGGAGTCTGACAGACCGGGTTCGGCGTATGTGTTCGAGCGAGATGAGGGCGGAATCGGCGCATGGGGCCAGGTGGCCATGCTGACGGCCCACGGTGGCGATCCCGCCGACTACTTCGGCCACTCCGTTTCCATCTCCGGCGATGTGGCGGTCGTCGGGGCGTGGGGAGATGACAGCAACGGACTCCACTCGGGTTCGGCATACGTGTTCCAGCGCGGTTGGGGCGGCACCGATGGGTGGCGCCAGATGGCCAAGCTGAGGGCCGACGACGGCGCCGCCAATGACCTGTTCGGGGAGTCGGTCTCCGTCTCAGGCGACTACGTATTCGTGGGGGCGCGTGGAGATGACGACCGCGGCGAACTCTCCGGTTCAGCGTACGTGTTCCGGCGCGATGCGGGTGGCTCCGATGCGTGGGGTCAGGTAGCCAAGCTGACATCCAGCGACGGAGCAGAGGGCGACGCCTTCGGTTTCCGCGTATTCGTCTCCGGTGGCGATGCCACCATCGCGGCGCCTTGGGACGACAATCCCAACGGGGAAGGGGCTGGCTCGGCCTACATGTTCCGGCTCCACGAAGGTCTTGGCGTCTGGCTTCAGAAAGCAAAGCTGATGGCTGACGACGGCGAGGCGAGGGATTGGTTCGGCTACTCGGCGTCCCTGTACGGCGACCGCGCCGTCGTCGGCGCTGCTGGGGACAGCGACAACGGGGACGTGTCCGGCTCGGCGTACGTCTTCCAGCGGGATACGAGTGGCCATTGGAGCCAGGCGGCAAAGTTGATCGCCAGTGACGGCGAGGCGCACGACTGGTTCGGCTACTCGGTCTCCCTCTCTGCCGACTTCGCGATCGCCGGGGCATGGAATGATGACGACAATGGGAGTGGATCCGGTTCCGCCCA
Organism: uncultured bacterium; assembly: GCA_964606675.1. Classification (GTDB taxonomy): domain Bacteria; phylum Latescibacterota; class MWCZ01; order MWCZ01; family MWCZ01; genus CAZSJP01. The sequence continues at coordinate 3,846 of CAZSJP010000323.1, read as the reverse complement.
TGTGTTCGGCATCCAACCGAGAAGCACCACGGTCGCCGAGCGGCAGCTAGCTCGATTCGTGCTGGCCCCGAACGCCCCAAACCCGTTCAACCCGTCGACGACGATCCGGTACGAGTTGACTGCCGACCAGACCGCTTCGGTCGTAATCCACGACATGCTTGGTCGCGCGGTGAGGACGCTCGCTGACGGACCTCGCCCGGCGGGGCGAGGCAGCGCTGTGTGGAACGGTCTCGACGATGCGGAGCGCCCCGTGGCAAGCGGCATCTATGTTGTGCGGCTCACCGCGGGCAACACAGTGCGCGCGCGTCGTATCACGTTGCTCCGATAGCTGGGTTCGCTGGCGGGCAGCGAGTCAGCCCATCCCTCAGCCCCTCACCCCAAGATATCCCGCCCCCGCGAGAGGATCTGGATTCTGTGGCCGTCGGGGTCGCTGAAGAAGGCGATGCGCGTGCCGCCGAAGAACGGCACGCCGCTCTCCGGGTCGAACACGACGCCCCTGGCTTCGAGGTCGGCCTTGGCGGCGTCGAAGTCCTCGACCAGAAGTGCCAGATGGTTCGACACGCCACCGGCCGCGATGCCGTCGGGGCCGAGCGGGACGATCTCGATCATCGCGTCTTTGTCGTCCTTGATGAAGAAGACCGGCGGATCGCCCTCGCTGTCGAACACAATCTGGAAATCCAGCACGCTCACGTACCACTCCGCAAGCGCTCTGGTATCTGTCGCCGCTATCGCCGTGTGCTCGATCGTCGGCATGGTTACTCCCTCGTGTGTCGACGGCCCGGCTAGGCCAGGTCGTCCTCACCGACCTCGCTATGCGAGGTCGTCGGGGTTGAACGTGCCCATGTTGGTCTGACCGTCCCAGTACGTTCGCGCCTTGTCGAACAGATCCTTCATGATCGTCCGCTCGCCGATGGTGGCCACCAGCTCGTCGGACTCGGCTCTCTGGTCCTCATCGAAGACCTGCAATGCCGACAGCATCAGCGCATGATGCACCAGGCCCGTCTCGACGACGGCTTTGCTGAGGTCCGCGGGATCGACGGAGTCGACGGAATCGGCGGTGATCTCGTACAGACGGGCCGCCTCGCCGGTCAGCGTGAGTTCGATCTTCACAACGTGCTTCATCGCTCTGCCTCGTCTCATGTCGCCCGAGAGGGGCGCTTCATTCCCATTCCATGGTTGCGGGCGGCTTGTGCGTAATATCGAAGAACACGGCGTCGATGCCCCCCAGTTCTGCGATCCTCGCCACCGTTCGGTCCAACGTCTCCCTCGGCAATTCCGCGAATCGGGCGGTCATGACGTCGGTCGATTCCAGCGGCCGCAGGACGATCGATTCGCCCGAGGAAGTCGCTCCAAGTGGAAGCAGTATCGTCGGGTACTGGAACACCTGGTCCATCAGACCGTCTTCGGCGACGGTCCTCATCGAGACGTCGTCGGCCTGGCGCAACAGGTCGAGCCTCGCCCGATCCAGATAGCGCTCGTGTATGGACAACTCGGGCATCTCGTCGGGCCAGTTCAGCCACACCACCCGGTTCACCTCCCGGATGGCGTTGGTGATTCGGGTCGACGCGCGCTCCAACTGCTCCCAACTCGCGTCGCCGATCAGGACCGCCGGGGGCGAGTAGGTCCGTTCGTCGCCCTGCACACCGACGCTTCGCACTGGCAGCACGTCGCCATCGAGCCCGAACTCTCGCGCGACGTCACGGACCCGGTCACGCAGTTCGTCGCCTATCCGATCGGCCTCTCCGTCGCTGCACAGGCATCGGACGGCAAGGCCCGGGCCGGGGAACGGGTGCCGCCGCACCAGTTCTTCAGGCAGGCCTTCTCGCCGGCCGACCTCTCTCACTTCATCTTTGTAGAGCTGGTCGAGCGGCTCGATGACCTTGCCCTCTGCCAGCAGTTGCCGGATGACGTCCACCCGATTGTGATGCGTCTTGATGACCGCGGCGTGCTTCGTGCCGCCGGATTCGATTATGTCCGGGTACAGCGTTCCCTGGCCGAGTATCCAGTGCTCTGGGTCGAGGCCGAGCCGGTCGACGGCTTGTTGCTGCACGGCGATGAACTTGTCGCCGATGATCTGCCGTTTCCGCTGCGGATCGGCGACGCCCGATAGCTCCGAGAGGAACTCGTCGGAGGCGTCCACAACGTTCAGATTGCCGAGCCCGGCGCCCTTCATGGCCTCTTCGACGAGAGACGACTCATTCAGTCGCATGCATCCGTTGTCGACGTGTAGCCCGACCACGCGGTCGTCGCCGAGGGCGCGCGAGAGGAGCGCGAAGCACACGGACGAATCGACCCCGCCGGAGACCAGCAAGAACACGTTTCGGTCGCCCACCTGCTGGCGGATGCGATCCTCCGCGTCGTTGACGAAGCGCTCCATCGTCCATTCTCTGTCGCACTCGCCGATCGAGAGGAAGTTGTCGAGTATGTCCATTCCGCGAGGCGTGTGGGTCACTTCCGGGTGGAACTGCAGACCGTATATGCCGCGAGCGATGTCTCCCATGGCAGCCACCGGGCAGTCGCCGGTTCCCGCCAGCGCTTCGAACCCGGCCGGCAGCCGCGTCACCGAATCGCCGTGGCTCATCCACACCCGTTCGGTCGGGCCAAGCCCGTCCAGCACGCCCTCGGCTCGGACAATCGTTAGGCTCGCGAGTCCGTATTCCTGCTCGCCTGCGCTGGTCACTCTGCCGCCGAAGTGCTGAGCGATCAACTGGTGGCCGTAGCACAGGCCGAGAATGGGCAGGTCGAGGTCGAGCCATCGAGAGTCGAACTCCGGCGCTTCCGGGCTGTAGACCGACGACGGGCCGCCCGAGAGTATCAGGCCGCGAACGCTGCCGATGTCGTCGACGTCGCCTGGGTCTTCCGATGGGAGCACGATCTCGGAATAGACGCCCAGGCGTCGCACCCGATTGGCAATCAGGTGGGCATATTGGCCGCCGAAGTCGAGAACGAGTATCCGGTCTGGTGAAGGTCGCGTCATTCGCTGCGATCCCTGGAAAAAGAAAACGGCCCCCAGTGGCGTGAGGGCCTGCAACCGATCCGACAATGTAAATCTCGGCACGAGAGATGAACCGGTCAAGCGACCTCTTCACCTCCGTGCTCACGCATCAACTCGCTACGCCGTGCATCTGTCAGCCTCTCGTCGTCGCGAACCGACGTGCGGGAGACTAGCTCCAGGCAGAGATCGCGCGTAGTGAGCCACTCCTCGCCCGGCTCCATGGACGAGTTCGGGTGCTGGTAGACGTCTCGGCCGTCGACAGGCTCCGCGATCGTGTAGAGGAATCCGTCAGCCGTGCCGTCGTGTTCGATCCGCCGGCAGCCGTTTTCGTCCGTCACCGACGTCGACACTGTGATCGGCTTGTGCGAGAACACTCGCGCCAGGTCGCGATCTGGGGTGATCGTGCTTCCGGCACGCACGTGCGACAGCTCCAACGGCGAACCGTGATACCAGACCCGCGCGGTCTTCGCATCGGTCGATCCCGATGACATGTAAGCCACTCCCGTCGTGCGTCGGACTACGGTGCCGGCATCTGGTCGGGGTACGCCTCGCGGAGCAGCGCGTCGACGCGCCACGCCAGCTCGTCGGTGAAATCGCCGACGTCGCTATAGCCCAGCAATTCGTACCGGATCGTGCCCTGGCGATCGACGACGTATGTTGTGGGAACGCCCATGATCTCGAAGTCCATGTAGAGGCTGTGATCGCCGAACGCAACCGGGAACGTGTAGCTGTTCCGGTCGAGAAACTCTGCGACCATGCTGGTCGGCTCATCGAAGCTGATCGCCAGGAACTCCACGCCACCGTTGCCGCTATACCGTTCGTGGGCGCGCTGAATATGCGGCAATTGCTTC
>CAZSJP010000322.1:0-6012 GCA_964606675.1 uncultured bacterium | reverse complement strand
CCTGGAAGACACGAACCGACCCACTGTGCCTGATGGGCGACCGGTGGGCCGGCTTCTTCGGCCCCCTGCGAAACATGATGGGCCTGGAGAACCTCTCATACGCGTTCTTCGACGACATCGCCCTCGTCGAGGAGATGATGGACGACATCGCCGACAACATCATCGCGATCTCAAACCTCATGCTCGACGACACGGACATAGACTACTGGGCGTTCTGGGAAGACATGGGGATGAAGACCGGACCGCTGCTCAGCCCGGACATGTTCCAGAAATACATGGTCCCAAGATACAGACGGGTGTGCGACTTCCTTCGTTCGCGCGGCGTCGACTTGATCTTCGTGGACTCCGACGGCGACGTGCGCAGCCTGATACCGCACTGGATGGACGCCGGTCTCAGCGGCATATGGCCGTGCGAGATTCCCGCGAATATGGAACCCGGCCCAATAAAGGAGGAGTATGGCCGAGACCTGCTGCTCATGGGCGGCATCGACAAACGGGCCATAATATCCGGACCGGAGGCGATCGACGAGGAACTGAAGAAGATACCGCCGCTCGTCGCCGGTGGGGGCTACATACCGATGGTCGATCACAGTTGCCCGCCGGACATATCGTGGTCGAACTACTGCTACTACATGGAGAAACTCCGAGCGGCGGTAGAGATCGCCTGATCGTACTCTAAGCGCTCCAGCCGATCCTGCTCGATCCGCTGCCATTCGGCTGCTGTTTTCGACCGTTCAATGTACTGGGCAACCGTTCGCTGCCGCAATGTCGAGCATTGCATCCTGTAACGCCGTGTCTATTCGGCACCTTGCGGAGCATGCGGTCGTTCGGGTCTTCGTCGCGCCATCGCTTGCCAAGTCGCGACGAAGATGATATACTCTCTTACGGAACTTGTGAATGATTGCACAGTCATACCGGCGGGCTGTGTGATCTAGGCGGGGCAAAGCTAGACGTTCTGGCTATGCCCCGCCTCTTTATGTACTATTCTCTCCAGCCCGTTCAGCGCGGAGCCAATGTCCGGCTACCGCGCTCCTCTTCCGACAGCGGAATCGCACCATCCAAGAGCCCCGACGATGTCGATCGCCCGCATCCACGCAGCGATATGCCGCCGGGCCGAGGGGCTGCCGGCGCAGTCGACCGACCCGGTTGTCCAATCGTTCGCACGCTCACTGAGCGCGGACGACGCCCGATCGCTCCCGGCCGGCTACTGGCTCTCACGCGAAGAGCCTATGGGCTGGAGGGAGGCGCCGGCCATCGGAGCGCTTGGTCGATCGCTCACCGATGCCGGGGCCGAGCCCGCGCCCCCCATAGCGCAGCTCGTGGCCCGGCGAGCTCGCGAGTGCGCTCTGGACGTCGGCAGCGGCCCGCACGAGCGTCTCGCGTGGAGGCGTGCGCTGCAGCAGGTCGGCTGGAAGCCACCACGGGACGACGTGCTCGCGTCTCTGGCCGAAGTCTCCGCGTTCGAGCGGCGGTCCTACCACTCAGGATGGATCACCGACGGGGAATATGCCGACGCAGAAGCATCGGCGGTTGCCGGCAGCCTCGGCATCATCGTAGGCTTGCACCTTGAGATGCCGACGATATCGTCATGGGCCACCGAGGTCCTCTCGCGCATCGCCGACTGCGTTGCTACCGATGGCGCACTGGTCTGGCAGCACCGGCTGGAGGGCCAGTACGTTCTGTGGGCAATCCTCGGGCTGGCGCTTGCCGGCAGGATGGCTCGACGCGCCGCCCTTTCCGACGCAGCCGTGCGCATGGCCGATCGCTTCGAGCGCGACGGCCTCTCCGGCCGGATCGACGGAATCCCCGAGCGCGCCTTCATGAGCGTCGCAGACGCGTGGTCGGAGGTCGAGCGGCGAGTGCTCTCCGCATCGGGCGCAGCGGGGACCCCCGTTCCATCCAGCCCAGTCGGTTGGCCCGACGCGGCTGCGGCGATGGCCGTTGGCACAGATCGGGCGTTCGGCTGGTGGTGGCAGGGCCGCCATGCGCCGATGCTGGCCGGATCGATGCCGGGTGGCGGCAGACTGGAAGCCGGACCGTGCCATGCGAGAGACCGCGAGTGGTGCCTCTCGAGCGGCCGGCCTTCATGGGAGCAGGTAGTCGAGATCGAGGAGGTAGGTGCCGACGAGGACGGCAGGTACATGTGGAGCGGAGCCGTCGCTCTGTCCGACGATGGCGAGGGGCCCGATGTAATGCACGTGCCGGCGTTGGGCGCCATCACTCCCGAGGCCGCGGGCCTCTTCCTGAACGTCGCTCGCGCGTCGTCGTCGCGGTTGGCGTGGCGCGTCTCGGTGGCCGACCAACCGGACAGTCGGCTCGTCATAGATCGGGACCGCGCCGCGTGGGTTCTGCCCGGTGGCGAGGGGTTGTACCTTCGTTGGACGCCCGGGCGATGTACTATCACGGCGCGCGACGCGGGCGAATTGGTGATCGGCCCGCCGTTTCCATCCACGGCGGTTCTCGGCGCCAAGGAGGCCGTCGACGCCATGGCCGCCGATGTCTTCGGCATGGACGTGGGGCGCGGCTGGTAGCCAGGGGCTTCATGGGCGAACCGATCCGAGTCATTCAGTGCGGGCTGGGCCCGACAGGAGCTGGCGTCTGCCGCACGGTGCTCGAACGGCCCGGCCTAACGGTCGTCGCGGCGGTCGATCCCGACCCGGTGAAGTGCGGCCGCGACCTGGCCGACGCAGTCGGCTGGCCGGAGCCGCTACGCATCGAGGTCGTACCCACTCTGAATCGCTCGGTCGACGCAGATGTCGCGGTGTTGACGACCCATTCCCGCTTGGAGACCGTGGAAGCCCAGTTGGCGCCGCTCCTCGACTCGGGCATGAACGTTGTATCCACGTGTGAGGAGCTGACATACCCATGGGCATCCAACGCGGAGGCAGCTCTGCGCATCGACCGGGCCGCGAAAGCTGCCGGCGTGTCGGTGCTCGCAGCCGGAGTGAACCCTGGCTTCGTGATGGACTTCCTGCCGTCGGCCGCGACTGCGGTCTGTAACCGGGTGGTCGGCGTCTCTGTCGAGAGAGTGCAGGATGCGGCGCCCCGGCGTATCCAGTTCCAGCGGAAGATAGGCGTCGGACTTGCCAATGACGAGTTCAGGCGGCGTGTCGCCGACGGACGCCTCGGTCACGTGGGCTTGCAGGAGTCGGTGTACATGATAGCCGCCGCCCTCGGTTGGGGGCTCGACCGAGTCGACGAGGTGATCGAACCTGTAACGGACGAACAGATGCGCAGCACCGACGCCGGTGCCATCGAGCCTGGGACTGCTCTCGGCATCGACCAGACGGCGACGGGGCACGTCGATGACCGGGAGGCCATCAAGCTTGTCTTCAGAGCGAGCGTCGGCGAGCTGGACCCGCGCGACAGAATCGTGATCGAGGGCACGCCGGGACTTGAGATATGCATAGCAGGCGGCGTGCACGGCGACGTGGCGACCTGGTCGATCGCTGCGAACGCGGTACCTGTCGTCGTGCGCTCTCGTCCGGGACTGCTGACAATGCTTGACGTGAACGTATTATCGTGCAATCGCTGAATCTCACGGAGGACACTGTGGACACAACCGAAACCTACATGGTTCATCGACACCTACGGATCAGGTGGGAGCAAGTCGGGCGCAAGATGGCGTTCCGCGCAACGAACGAGCGCGATTGGGAGACCTGGCGGCAGGAGACGACGGCGCGCCTGATGGAACTGACCGGGTACGACTCGATGGAGCAGTGCCCGCTGAACGCGACGATCACCGAAGAGGTCGAACTCGACGACCACGTGAGGCAGCGCATCGAGATCGAGACGGAGCCGGACGTCATAATGCCCTTCTACGCCCTGATACCGAAGACAGGGTCGCCTCCGTACCCGGCGGTGCTCGCGCCCCACGGCCACGGCAGCGGCGGCAAATACTCTCCCGCCGGCAGGGGCGACATGCCCGACGTCGTCGACGCGATCGAACACTACAACTACGACTACGGCGTCCAGTTCGCCCGCGCAGGCCTTATCGCTTTCTGCCCCGACGCTCGCGGCTTCGGCGAGCGGCAGGAGGCCGCCGCGAAGCCCGGCGGCATACTCAACTCGTCGTGCCGAGAGATCAATAACATGGCGTATCCACTCGGCCAAACTGTGACCGGGATGTGGGCATGGGACCTGCACCGTCTGATAGACTACGTTGAGACACGCGCCGACGCGGCCACCGACGACGGCGTCGGATGCGCAGGGCTGTCGGGCGGCGGCCTCCAGACGCTCTGGGCCAGCGCATTCGATGCGAGAGTACGCTGCGCGGTCGTGAGCGGGTACATGTACGGCTACAGGGAATCGCTCCTCGACCTGCACGGCAATTGCTCGTGCAACTACGTCCCGCACCTCTACGAGCACGTCGACATGGGCGACGTCGCCGCGCTCATCGCGCCGCGACCGCTCCTCGTGGAGACCGGCAGCAGAGACCCGTTGAACGGCGCGAGCGGGCTTGACAACGTCGTGCCGCAAGTGGATATAGCGCGAAAGGCTTATGCTCTGCTGGGCGCCTCCGAATCGATCGCGCACGACATTTTCGACGGCGAGCACAGGTGGAACGGCATCGAAGCCATCCCCTGGATGGTGAAGCACATCGCGTAGTGCGCGGCACGGAGACACGATGGGTACCGCGCTGATGGCGCTTGGGGTCCTGGTGGCCGTCTACGCGGCCTACGGGGCATTCGTGTATGCGTTTCAGCCGCGGTACGTGTACCTCCCGACGCGCGAGTGGGTAACGACGCCCGACCTCGCGGGCCTGCCGTATGAGGACGTCTCGCTCGTTACAACCGACGGCGTGCGGCTTCACGCATGGTGGGTCCCGGCGAAGGTGGGCTCGGCGCCGGCTGTGCTGTTCTGCCACGGCAACGGCGGCAACGTCTCGCATCGCGTGGGGACGCTTCGCGCGCTGCGCGAACTCGGTATGGCGACCCTCATCTTCGACTACCGAGGCTACGGGGTGAGCGACGGCAGCCCGAGTGAGCGTGGAACGTACCTCGACGCCGAGGCGGCACTGCGACACCTGACGGACGAGCGCGGTATCGCCCCGGGACGAATCGTGGTGCACGGCAGGTCCCTCGGCGGCGCGATAGCCGCGTGGCTCGCCGAGCGCACCGGGCTTGGGGCGCAGATTCTCGAATCCACATTCACGTCGGTACCCGGCCTGGCGGCGATGCTGTTCCCACTGCTGCCCGCGCGCCGGCTCGCCAGGTTCAGCTACGATACGGAGTCGTCGGTTCGGCGGGTCCGCTGTCCGGTACTCGTCATCCACAGCCCGGACGACGAACTGATCCCCTACGAACACGGGCGGGCGTTGTTTGCCGTAGCGAACGAGCCGAAGAGCTTCCTCGACCTGGCGGGCGGACACAACGATGGCTTCGTCGTGTCGGAGATATCCTACAAGGCCGGCCTGCGGGCGTTCTTCGAGGCCACGTTCGAGACGTGACGTTCAGGGCTACCTCGGCCTGGCGGTCCTCAGCAGGTACGCCGCCAGAGCGAGCAGGGCGAGCGCGCCGAGCACTTCCCCCATAGTCGCACCGACGAGCCCCGTATCCATGTCGATTCCGAAGTAGATCGTCACCGCCAGCAGCACGCCCATTATGGCCTCGCCGGCGATGAGGCCCGAGCTGAACAGTATCCCTCGGTCGTTGCCCGTGTCGCTTTCGGACCGGTCGGTGGCGGAACGATCTGCCAGCGCCCGCACGATGCCGCCGAGAAGTATCGTGACGGCAAGAGTCAATGGCAGGTATATCCCCACGGCCACGGGCATTACATGCAGGCGAAAACGCGATCCCGACCGTTTCAGCATCTCGTCGCCAACCACCAGCGCGACGCCGATGCCGGCACCGATGCGGACCATGCCGTATGGCAGATTCGCGTCGCCGAAGATCCCGTCGGCCAAGCTGGCGAACAGAGTCGCCTGTGGCGCCGCGAGGCCGGTTCCAATGCCGTACGATGAGTGAAGCAGCGTCAGCACGGGTGCTATAGTGAAAGCCGGCACCAGAACGC
>CAZSJP010000321.1:2421-6023 GCA_964606675.1 uncultured bacterium | reverse complement strand
CGTCTCTGCCGTTGTGGCTGTTCCCGTGCTGCCGCTGAATGTGCCGGTCATGGTGGAGGCTACGGTCGCCACATCGAGAATGACGCCTCCCGGGCATTGGACGCCGCTCATGTAGACTACATCGCTGGCCGTAAGATCGGCGGTGAAGGCTTCACCATCTACCGTGCCGACATACACATCCTTCAGGCCCGTATCGTCACTCCTGACAGTGATGTCCAGATCCGTTCCGGTCTGCGCGACCGTTGCTGTGAACATGCTCGGCGACGTTCCGACACCGAGACTGTCGTATAGCAGAGCAACCGGGTGGCCCGCCGGCGAGACTGAGATCAGAGTCCACGAGCCTCCCCAGATCCCCGACATGTCAGGGTCATTCGGTGACGTGGATTTGTCGCAGCCAAGGATGGCAACGGACATGGCCAATAGGACCAGCATTGTGGGCTTGAGACGCATGGTTCTCCTCCCAGTGTGTGCCCCCGGTACCAATATACCCCTGGTTGGCCGTGCAACCATGCCCCATCGATGCCGTCGGTCAATGGCACGGGCACAGGTCGTTGTGTTTCCGTGCAGGGCTTCACATGCTGGGGTGGAGGAATCGGTGCCCAGTAGGAGGCATAGTGAGAGGAGTAGCCCAGACACGTTGTCGACGGGTAGCGCGTGTTTCCCCGCTGCTGGGGCTGTTCACGGGCAGCAGCGCTGTGAAAGTCACTTCAGTAGAATTGTCTATGGCGCTGAACAGTTATAGAAAGTGTGGCCAGCCGGTCAGACCGGCACCCGAGAAATGCCCTCATCGTGGGGCGACGAGGGCCGAATTGCGGGGAGCCGCCAGACCTGATGCTGCTGACCTACCGCTGGGCATGGGGCGAGCACTGCCCCAAAAATCATGCGGGATGTCAGGAATATCACACTACACCCCATCCTATCGCCACGGAGAGACAGCGAGGCGAGGGTGTCGACGTGTGACGTCCGCCCGCGCCCCAAGCGCCGACAGGAGCAGCAACGCCGCGACGAACAGCGGGCGCAACGCCTTCAGGCCATTCGCCCGGGCGCCGCAGCTCGCGGCCGGTTCTACGTCCTCAGGGACCACGTCGACGTGCGTCGCCATCGCTCGGAGCGAAGCCAGTGCGTCGGCGTCGAGATATGCCTTGCGGCGCGGCCCGCGGAGCCGGCGATCCTCTACCTTGCCGACCTTGATCCATCGATAGTAGGTGGGCACCGCGATTCCGGTCAGAGCCAGGGCCTCGTCCTGCGGGTTCAAGCTGGCTGGAGCTTCGTGACTCGCGTCCGCGTTCGAACTCGTTTGCGTCGTCATCTTCGCCCCCGGCGGCCCGTCGGCAATATCTCGCCGACCGGCAGAAGTGGCTGCGAGAGCTGTCCATAGGACAGTCAGTCGCGACAGATGCTTTCTATGCTTCTACCGACTCGCGATACCCTTCGTTATGTCTCAATAGGTATCGCATGTATTTGTCTCTAACGCAGAAAGCGTGCCACATCACAAATGAACGAGGCGCCGGCGTTCTCGGTGGGGCCGATCGGTTCAACGCAAGTGGATTGTGTCCCCGGTCACACGCGTGCTGTGTTCCCAGTCACACCAGCCCTCGTGGCGTGGGAGCAAACATTGCCTTGTGGCCTACGGAGCGGAGGATCATCGCTCTTGCCGCTCGCAGGACCGAGGCGCCGTTCCGGCTCCGTGGGTCGGTACACTCGCTCCGTCTTGCGTTCGCTACCGAATTCGGCTCGGAGGGGGCACGCCGACGCCATCGAGCGCGGCCGCGGCGGACGACTCAGTACGGGAACGCGTTTCGGGAACGAAGTAGAATGAGATAGCAGGCGACACTCGGGCGGCCGCGGCGAGATCGGTCCGGCCATGGTCGTAGCGATCTGTGGTGGCTGACGAAGGCGATGGGTGCTTTGCGATCGAACGCGCTGAGTTGCCGCTTCTTCGAGAGATTGGTCGACATCGCGGTCATCTGCCACATCCCTCCCTAACGGTTGGCCGCCGAAGACCGCTCCGTCGGCCCGATAGCCCACCGATAGCGCCGGCACTCATACCGACGGCGCACGCTGGGTTTCACCTCTCGGTTGTGCGGGCGTATCTTCCGATGGGGAACCGAGTAGAATAGGGGCTGGCGAGCGGCGTATCGCGCCAACGCGGGCCTTCGCGGACGCCCAGCGCACCGGGGGAACCACAGTGCATCGCGCACCGACACTTGCATGCGTCATCGCAGGCGGAATCCTCCTCTTGACGTGCGCGAAAGACAGCGAGAAGGTGTTCGACAACCCGGCCGACTCGAGAAGCCCCGATTACGTCGGGCACGAGGTGCTCGACCCCGCTGACCCGATCAACGTGCCCACCGTCGAGATCACCGACGCGCCGACCGCGATCAAGATCAACGTCGAGTACACCTACGTCGCCACCGCCGCCGACGCGAATTCGGCCGGGGTCGATTCCGGCCGGATAGTCCGTTACGACTGGGACTTCGGCGACGGCACGGTGTGGGAACGCGCATCAGCAATCCAGCCGCACGCATACACCGTCGACGGCCGCTACACCGTCACCGTCACAGTCACCGACGACGACAGCAACACGGTCAGCCACTCGCGCGACGTCGTCGCCACCCGCGGCAAGTACCCGGCGGTCGACGCCGCCGGGCCCTTCACGATCAAGATCAACGTGCCGCTGACGTTCAACGGCGCGGCCCACGACACCGACGGCGTTGTGGTCAGATACGAATGGGACTTCGATGGTGACGGCGCAGCCGACTGGGCATCCGACTCGACGGGCATCGCGACGCACACCTACACAGTGGGCGCCACGTACGCCGCCACGCTCCGCGCCGCCGACGACGACAGCAACTGGGCCTCGGACGAGGCCGTGGTCAACGTCACCGACTTCGCGCCGACGGCGGATGGGGGCGGCCCGTACACGGTCAAGTACCAGTACCCGCTGACGCTGGCCGGCCGGAGCGCCGACGCGGACGGAGAAGTCGTCCTCTCTGGCTGGGATGCCGACGGGGACGGGGTCTACGAGGCCGACGGAGACACCGCCACCTACACGTGGGCCGTCGACAGCACGTATGCGATCCGGTTCCGCGCGATGGACGACGACAGCAACGTCGCTATCGATACGGTCTCCGTCGTCGTGACGCGCGGCGAGTATCCCGTCGCGACCGTCGGCGGCCCGCTCACCGTGAAGATCAACGTGCCGCTCGCGTTCGACGGCTCCGGCGCGGACGCCGACGGCCAGGTAGTGCTCTACGAGTGGGACTTCGACGGCGACGGGACGTACGACTGGGCCTCCGACACCTCTGCGGCCACCAGCCACGCGTACGCAGCTCCAGGCAACTACTCTGCCGCCCTCCGTGTCACCGACGACGACACGAACGCGACCGTTGCGACGGTTGCGGTGATTGTGACGAACCGCCTGCCGACTGCCGACACCGGCGGGCCGTACACGATCAAGATCAATGTGCCGATCCAGTTCGACGGATCGGCAACAGACGATGGCGCGATAGTGCTCTACGAGTGGGACTTCGACGGCGATGGAACGTACGACTGGCAATCGGCCGACGCCGGAACGACGAGCCACGTCTACGCGACGGAGG
>CAZSJP010000321.1:0-2363 GCA_964606675.1 uncultured bacterium | reverse complement strand
CCTGGCGTGGTTCCGCGTAACGGACGACGATGGGAACAAGAGTGCACGGTCGGTGGACGTCATTGTCTCGCTCGGTCTCGTGAGCGGCACGATCACGACGCAGACATGGACGGCGGTGAACAGCCCCTACCGTGTGACTGGCGAAGTAACTGTGCCCGCCGGAGAGACGTTGACCATCGAGCCGGGGGTCGACGTGCTGTTTGATGAGGATGTTCGGTTCCATGTCAGTGGCTCTCTCGACGCCGTGGGAACCGCGACCGATAGCATCCGGTTCGTCGCCGGGACGGCAGCGGAGTGGGGTGGGTTGGGAATATCAGAAGGCTCCATCGCCTACGCGCGATTCAGCAACGGCCATGCGGATGGTGGGTCAGGAGGCTACTCGGATGGTGGCGCGCTCTACGTCGGGTCGCAAGGCGTTGTCGAGCTTGACCACTGTGTGATCGCGGGCAACGTTGCGAACGGTTCCGGCGGCGCGGCCAAGATTCTTCCCAATGGGAACGCAACGTTTCTCAACTGCTTGATCTACGGCAACCAGAGCGGCAGCAACACTGTCAACGCGACGTCTTCGACTTGCACTCTCGTCAACTGCACCATAGTCGGCAATGTTGGCAGGGGTGTGCAAGCCGACAAAGGCGGCGGAGTGGTCAGCTTGACGAACTGCATCGTCTGGGGGAACAGCAATTCCTTTGGCTGGGAAGTGGGGCACTCGCCGCCCGCAGTTGCCAACTACTGCAACATAGGTCAGGACCCCGGCATACTTCAGGGGAGCACCGGCAACATCAACGCCGACCCACTCTTCGTCGACGCGGCAAACGGAGACTTCCGCCTCACGGAGCAGTCTCCGTGCATCAACACCGGCGATCCGTCGTCGCCACTCGACCCCAACGGCACGCGAGCCGACATGGGCGCGATCCCGTCCGACTGGGTCATCCCCGACTGGCCACCAACCGCCGACGCGGGCGGGCCATACACGGTGAAGGTCGACGTGCCGCTGGAGCTGGTTGGCGCAGGATCCGACGACAACGGGCAGGTTGCGATGTAGGAGGGGGACTTCGATGGCGACGGTACGTTCGATTGGGGCTCGGGGACGACTGGGCACACGGCGCACACCTACACGGCCGAGGGTATCTACTCCCCCCGCTTGCGCGTCACGGATAGCGACGGAAAGACGACGATAGCGACTGCCGAGGCCACCGTGACGAACGAGCCACCCGTCGCGGACCCGGGCGGGCCATACATTGTGAAGGTCAACGTACCGCTCACTCTGATGGGGGCAGGCACCGATCCAGACGGCGATGTAGTGCTCTACGAGTGGGCCTTCGATGGAGCCGGCACGGACGACTGGGATTCGACGGACGCCGGGCAGACCATTCACACGTACGTGGTTGGGGCCGTGTACACCGCTCAGTTGCGGGTGACGGACGACGATGGGAACACAGACGCGCAGCCGGTCCAGGTCGAGGTGACCAACTACCCGCCGTTCGCCAGCGCCGGCGGGCCGTACGCGGTGCGGGTTGGGACGCCTCTCTCACTCAACGGCATCGGCAGCGACGCCGACGGCAGCGTCGTGAACTATGAGTGGGACTTCGATGGCGATGGCACGTACGATTGGGAATCGACTGCGACAGGACAGACGGCGCACACGTATGTTGAGCCGGCTACCGTCACCGCGCGATTTCGCGTGACAGACGACGATGGGAACGAGACGGTGGATGGGACCGAGGTTGTCGTTGCATCGACAGAGGTCAGCGGCACGATCGGCACCGAGACGTGGTTGGCTGCTTTCAGCCCGTACCGAGTGGTGGGCGCAGTGACGGTGCCTGCTGGCGAGACGCTAACCATCGAGCCGGGCGTGGATGTGCTGTTCGACGCCGATGTGGAATTCATGGTTAGGGGTACTCTCAGCGCTGTCGGGACGCAGACGGACAGTGTTCGTTTCGTGCCCGGCACAGCGACAGAATGGTCCGGCATGACTGTCATCGACGGCGGCGCAGCGACGATCGCCTACGCCAAGTTCGGCGGTGGGCACGCGGATGGGCCCGAAGGCGGCACGTATTTCGAGGCCCGCCTGAGTCTTGGTGGTGCGATGAGGGTAATGGGTGCGGGGACCAACGCCCAGATAAGCGAGTCCGTGTTCCGTGGCAACCGGGCTGATAACGTCGGCGGCGCGATGAATGTCGGGTCTGGCGCAACCGCGACACTGGTCGGGTGTGCGCTCAACGACAACTCTTCCGTCAACGGAGGCGGCGCCATGTACGTGTATTCCGCGGCGGTGGCACTGACGGATTGCCAGATAACGGACAACCACGTTGCCGGGGGCATGCCCTACGGACAGCAAATTCAAGCACTGCGGTCAGGCGTCC
>CAZSJP010000320.1:0-6032 GCA_964606675.1 uncultured bacterium | reverse complement strand
ATCTGGATGTCCAGGTTCGCCTGGATCGGCAGGGGCGTGGAGTCGGCAGGGCGATGTACGAGCACGTCGTCTCCGCGCTCGAACCGCTCGGCCCCGCCCGGCTCAGCACTTGGGCGCCGGAGGACATGGCGCGGTCGGTGCGTTTCATCACGGACCGCGGCTACACAGAGACGATGAGGGAGTGGCCATCGCGACTCGATCTCACCACGTTCGACCCGACAGCATGCGCCGAGGCCGAGGCGAAGGCCCGCGGTGCGGGGGTCGTGTTGAGGTCGCTGCCGGAGATAGAGAGGGACGACGACTGCGTGCAGCGTCTCCGTGACCTACAACACGCTCTGGAGTGCGACGTCCCCGGCTCGGACGAGCCGCTCAAGCGCGAGCTGGAGCACTTCCGAGCGGCCTGCCTGTACAACCCGGTCCTGCTGCCCGAGGCATACGTCGTGGCGGTCGCAGACGGCGAGTACGTCGGCATGAGCTACCTGTGGATGCACGACCCGGCAGACCCCGGGACGTACCTCGGTACGGGGCTGACGGGCGTTAGGCGCGCGTACCGCCGCCGAGGCGTCGCGATGGCGATGAAGGTTCGCGCCCTCGGCTGGTGCAAGGAGCAAGGCTACCGGGAAGTGAGGACGTGGAACGAGATCAACAACCCCATGTTCGCCATCAACGAGCGCCTCGGGTTCGTGAACGACCCGGCGTTGGTCGTATACGAGAAGGTGCTGAAGGAAGAGTAGGCGACGCATGACGACTCGACAGCCCGAGAGAGGAGACACTGTTTGAACATATCGATACGCGATTTCGTCGAATCCGACTACCCAGTTGTAACAGAGATCTGGAACGCGGCCGACCCCCACTACCCGCGCACCGAACACGAAATGCGGGATGTCTACGAGAATCGCCACCCGAAATGCAGGCACCGGCGTTGGGTGGCCGAGGAATGCGGCTTGGTCGTCGCCTTGGCGGAGTACTCGCAGAATCCTAGACACGATCCACGCAACTTCGATCTGCGTGTGCAGGTGCGCCCGGATCGGCAGGGGTGCGGGATAGGCAGCGCCATGTACGAGCATGTCGTCGCGGCGCTTGAGTCCTTCGACCCCGCCAAGCTCAGTACCTGGACGCGTGAAGGCATGGCGCGATCCGTGCGCTTCATCTCAGATCGTGGATACGTCGAGACGAAGAGGGAGTGGCCGTCGAAGCTCGACCTCACCGCGCTCGATCCGGCAGCATACGGTGAGGCGGAGGCGAAAGCTCGCGAGGCGGGAGTCGAGTTGAAGGCGTTGCCGGAGATCGAGAAGGACGACGACTACGTGCAACGCCTCATGGATACGCAGCACGTGCTGGAGTGTGACGTGCCCGGCTGGGACGAGCCACTTGTGCTGACGCCGGACCAGTTCAAAGGCCGCTTGTACACCCCCGCTCTGTTGCCCGAGGCATACGTCGTGGCGGTCGCGGGAGACGAGTACGTAGGCATAAGCAGTCTGTGGCAGCACGACCCGCAAGACCCCGAGGCGTTCCTGAACACCAAGCTGACCGGCGTTAGGCGCGAGTACCGACGCCGCGGCATCGCGCTCGCCATGAAAGTGCATGCGCTCCGCTGGTGCAAGGACCGAGGATACAAGGAGGTGCGCACGGATAACGAGGTCAATAACCCCATGTTTCTCATCAATGAA
Source organism: uncultured bacterium (assembly GCA_964606675.1). GTDB lineage: Bacteria > Latescibacterota > MWCZ01 > MWCZ01 > MWCZ01 > CAZSJP01. The sequence continues at coordinate 4,362 of CAZSJP010000320.1, read as the reverse complement.
CGCCTGGGGTTCGTTGCCGACCCAGCATGGGTCGCTTACGTGAAGATGTTGAGGGAGGGGTAGTGGCGGGTATCGGCGTGCCCTCAGGGCACATTGGCAGTTCCTTCGGAACTGCGGGAGTGCGCGCATGCCACTGTAGGGGCGACTGGCCGGTCGCCCACGCCCGGTAGGTCCGACTCATGTCGGACCGGCTGCACGTCCCGCGTACCATCGCACCACCCGGGCGGGGAGACCCCGCCCCTACACCTAGGCGAGACGGCGCTCGCGGAGCCCCCGAAGAGAACTCCCAAAGTCCACGCAGTGGACTACGAAGCGGACTACGTCACCCGTCGCTCCGTACTGGCGCCCGGCGGTACATGAACATGACGCGCAACGTGACCATCGGCCAGAGCGGCGCGTAGATGTCTCCGGTGACGCCTGGCTGCGCTCTGATGAGCTTCCTATCCTTCAGCCACACGGTGTTCGTCGCATCCAGCCGTATCTCCGCGCCCCAATATGTGCTGGAAACGTTGGGGTCGAGACTGCCTTCGGGCGGGCCACCCCACCCGAGCATCACGCCGACCGCGCCGCCGAGCGGCACGCCTCGTGGCGACCCGACGCCCGTTATGCCCTGGCCGCCGATTCCCTGCTCGTGGTCCATTCGGGCGTAGCCGACGTGGAAACTCACGAACGGGCTGATAATGCGGTTCTTGGTCTGCCTGAAGCCCAGATATCTGCGACACGGTTCGTACCTGCCACCGATCGTCGCCCACAACACCGAGAAGTCGTTGCGCAGGCGCGTCGTATCGGAGCGTGTTCTGTAAGGGTCTATGATGCGCAGGCGAGTGATCTTCTCTCCGTCCCGCAGCTTCGTCCGTCTGTGACCGGCGTCCACGCTTGCGGTCCACCATCCATGGGCACGCGTGTACTCCAGTTCGTCGAACCCGATAACGATCCCGCTCGACGGCCCCCAATCGGCCACTCCGCTCCCGGCGTGGTAGCCGAAGCGAAACATGTGCTGCGCCGACGCCCCGCTGGATATCGCCAACGCGCCCGCCAGCGCGCCGATCCGGATCAATTTCGTCAAGCAAGCCTCCGCGCGTGAAGTGCCGGCGTGGACCCCAAATATGGGAAGTGAGCACCGTCTGCGCCAGTGTCGGCCGGAGGCGTCCGACAGCGTGCCGCGCCTTGCGGTAGGCCAGCCCGACATTTACCTTTGGTTGACCCCGGCACTAACGGTTGCCGGCGATGACGAACCGGGGAATCCTGCGCATGCAATTCATCGACACAGCGGCCATCGAGGTGGCGTCGGGAGATGGAGGCGCGGGTTGCCGCAGTTTCCGCCGAGAGAAGTTCGTTCCGCGCGGCGGACCTGACGGCGGCGACGGCGGCAACGGCGGCGACGTTGTCGTGATCGCCGACCCGCAGCTCAACACGCTACAGGATTTCCGCTACCACCGCCAGTACCGAGCCGGCAAGGGCGGCAACGGCCAGGGGTCGGACAAACACGGCAAACGCGGCGAGACCGTGACGCTCCGAGCGCCGTGCGGTACTCTCATATACGACGAAGATACCGGCGAGCTGATCGCCGACGTCGTTGCTGCCGGGCAGAGCGTCGTAGTGTGCAGCGGAGGGCTTGGAGGCCGTGGCAATGCCAGATATGCGACGCCGACGCGGCAGGCTCCCGACTTCGCGCAGCCAGGCAGGCCCGGTTCGGCGCGAATGCTTAGGCTCGAACTGAAGCTGCTCGCCGACGTCGGCCTCGTGGGGCTACCCAACGCCGGCAAATCCACGCTGCTGTCGGTCATGTCCGCGGCAAGGCCGAAGATCGCCGACTACCCGTTTACGACGCTCGTGCCGAACCTCGGTGTGGTGCGAACCGGTGCGCACTCGTCCTGCGTGATGGCGGACATCCCCGGGCTGATCGAAGGTGCCCACGCGGGCCGCGGGCTCGGAGATCAGTTCCTGCGGCACATCGAGCGAACTCGAGTTCTGGTCTTCATGATCGAAGGCACCAGCGACGACCCGCTCGGCGACCTTGGGCTGTTGCGCGAGGAACTCCGCCAGTTCGATCCGTCGCTGGTTGACAAGCCCTGGCTGCTCGCCATGTCCAAGTCCGACCTGTGGCCACCGGGCGAAGCTCCGCAACTGCCCGCGGCCGAGGGAGCAGCCGCCGTATTCCCCATAAGTGGCGTGGTAGGCGACGGGCTCGACCGACTGCGCATCGAACTGGGGCGCCTTCTGACTGCGGCGAACGACGACGAGGCGTCGACCGACGACCCACGGGAACGGTTTTCTCTCCGGCTGCCAACCGACCCCGAGTCTGCATGATGCAAGATCGCACCTCGGACGAGCTTGCCGACCTGCTGACGTTGTGCGCCGTACCGGGAGTAGGATCGGTCCGCTTCGCGGCTCTGATCGATGAGTTGGGGTCGCCCACGGAAGCGCTTGCGGCGGACATGGACCGGCTCGTTTCCGTCGCCGGCATCAACGCGCGCGTTGCCGGGCTCATAGCCACTTCCGAGCGCACCGACGCCGTGTTGAGGCAGTGCGACCGCACGCTGGCGGAGAACGTGGCTGTCCTGGCATGCACCGACCCGGACTACCCGCCACAGCTTGCGGAGTTGGACGACGCACCGCCGCTTCTGTTCGTGAAGGGGAGCGTGGACATCCTGGCGATGCCCGGTGTGGCGGTAATCGGAACCCGGCGGCCATCGTCGTACGGTCGGCGCGTGACGTCGAAGATGGTCCGCGGCATCGTAAGGCACGGAGTCGTCGTCATCAGCGGCATGGCGCGGGGCGTGGACAGCCTCGCGCATCACCTCGCCCTCAAAGCGTCCGGACATACCGTGGCGGTTCTCGGCTGCGGCGTGGACGTTGTCTACCCCCCGGAAGCGAGGTCGTTGCGAGACAGAATCGCGGAGGAAGGTGCGCTCGTGAGCGAGTTCCGCATGGGCACGACGCCCGAGGCAATGAACTTCCCGAGGCGCAACAGAATCATCAGCGGCCTCTCGCGCTGCGTCCTCGTCACCGAGGCCCCGAGAAAGTCCGGCGCGCTCATCACGGCCGACGCAGCGAATAACCACGGGCGAGAGGTGTTTGCCGTGCCGGCCGACATCACGCGCGAGCAGGGCGAGGGCAGCAATCGCCTGATCGGCCAGGGAGCGCACGTCGCTCTGACGCCCGAGGACGTTCTGACCGCGATCGGGATCGGCGTGGTCGTGTCTACTCCGGAGGGGGAGCAGATGGCGCTTCCCATCGAGATGCCCGCCGGTATCCCGGACGAATGGCGAACTATCGTTAACGCGCTCGACATCGAGCCGCAGCACGTCGACGTGCTCGCAGCTCGGATCGGGCGCAGCACACCGCAGCTGCTTCAGAATCTGATGGATATGGAGATGCAGGATCTTGTCGAACAGCACCCCGGCACAAGGTTTTCGCGCCCGCTATCCACGTAGCGAGGGCGAGGGCCGGCAACGATGCGCCTGACGATCGGCCGCAAGGTAATGCTTGGCAACGTGGTCATGGTCGTCGGCCTGACGGTCGCGGTCGCGCTCGCGCTGGCTGTGCTCAACAGGGTAGTGACGTACGTCTCGGAGATGGCGCGCGCCCAGAAGCAGGTCGTCACGATCAGCCGGATGATCGTCAGCACGTCGTCATTGAGGGCGAAGCGAAACGTGCTACTTGCCGTTCGGGGAGGCGAGCCCGGCAGCGTCGAGGTCCAAGCAGTGAGCCGCCAGGTCGACAGGTTGCGAGCCCGGCGCGATAGCCTGCTCGAGGCACTCGACGACCCCGACAGGGTGGGACGGGAAGACCCTCTCGGCGCGTGGCAGCGGGGCATCGCGTCACTGATCGGGCCGGGGCCGGTGGCGCGCGACTCGCTCGGGCCTACGATCGCCCGCATCAGGTCCGCGGCCGTCGGCATCGATCAGGCTATGGACGACATTCAGTGGCTGACGATGCAAGGTCGGCACGCCGAGGCAGAGCAGGCGATGGACGTGCTCGACGGCTACCAGGACGAGATGTCGACGTCGCTCAGGCTGATGCAGGACCGATCATTGGCGCACGCCGACGAACTGGAGACCCGCTCCGGCCGCTTCGGGCGAGAGTCGGCGCGCCGTTCGGTAGCGATGATAGCAGCGGTGTTCGTCGTCGTAGTCGTAGCCGTGCTGCTCCTTGGCAGAAGCGTGGCGAAGTCGACTCGCGAACTCAGCCAATCGCTTGCGGCCGTGGCCGACGGCGATTTCGCGCAACGCGCGGAGATCACCGGTCGCGACGAGTTCAGCGAACTTGCCGAAGGCGTCAACACCATGAGTCGCAAGCTGGCGGAACTAGATGTGGAATGTCATGACGTTGTCACCACCCAAGCTGAGGAAGTTGATG
>CAZSJP010000319.1:0-6072 GCA_964606675.1 uncultured bacterium | reverse complement strand
TACGTTCGCCGGTGCACGTGGTGAGGACAACGTCATGACACATCACAGCTAGTCCACGGACGTGAGCAACCTGGATCGCGAATCTGCCATCCGGCAGCCTGGTCGTTCGTGCGCTCTCGAACCCGCGCACGGCTGGAAACAACCCGAAGTAGTCTCGTTCGTATCGGTCGATCTCGGACTCGATTCGATCGGACAGCGCGTACGGTTGCCCTTGGCCCTCGGCGGGGGCTGGTGTCGCCACGGCACAGAGCACCCCCACCGTCGCTGCAACCAGGTACGACCTCATCGTACGTCTCCTTTCACTGGGTCCGCCCGTGAGCTTTCCATCATCAGAGCACGTATCTCCGGTGGCGGCAGGCCGGGGAACATGGACCACCTGCGAATCTGGCGGGCCGCGCGCAGGAACGCCTGCCTGTCTCCGCGGATGTCGTAGGTCACGTCCATGCCGCCGGCCGCTCCGATCACGCCGCCCACCAGGGCACCGGCAACGACCCCCACCAATGCCAACGCGGGCCCCAGCTCGCCGCCTCCACCACCGGGGGATCCCAGAACCACTCCCATGCAAGCACCTATCAAGATGCCCGTGCCAATGCGGCTCTCTCGCTCAAGAACCATCCTGTCGATGTCGGAGTACCGCAGGAGCGCCGCACTGGACCTGACGGTGTACGTGTCGTACCCCATGAGTGAATGCCACGCGACCATGGATGTGTCCGATACGTGGGCCAGCCGTAGCCTCGTCGTCAGCCCCTCCACAGATCGTATGGTGAGCACCGGCAAGTCGTAGGCGTCTACGATTCGAGCGGCCCGGGTCGGCGCGATCACCCGCTGGTCCGATGGGTCGAGCGGCCGGCGCAGGAAGTCGCTGCCGAGCGTGCCCTCGTAGTCGTTGATGATGGAAGAGAGTGCGGTCGAGCTCTTCATGCTGATCGTCACAACCCGCTGGGAGATGGAATCGTGGGCCATCGCTGAGATGGCGAACCTCACGCGACCGTCGCCGAGTGCTGAGACCGTGGCGGACATGTAGCCCTCCACCCACGGAAACAACCCGAAGTAGTTGCGCTCGTACCGGTCGATCTCGGTGCCGACTCGGTCCGAGAGCACGTATGGCGCTCCGCTCTCGGCGTCGGATTCGGCAACCGTGGAACCGGCACCAAGCGCGACCGCGAGCGAGACGATCACCGATTGCGCGCGGTAATTCATCGCGGCACCTCCCCGCGTGCGTCCGCCACAACTCCCTTGTCTGTACGCTAAGTGCCCTAGGCTTGGGGGTCAATAGGCAAACGTGCGCGTGAATCGAGGTCTGTTGACGTGCGCCTGCCGTTGGACGGTCCTCAGTTGACACGGCCGTCGGCATGGGTAGATTTCTCTAGGGTGCGCGCGTTGTGCGGAGCGCCGACTTGACACGATGAGAGGCTAACGATGGCAACGCCGGAAATACTTGGATGCGGGAGCATAGTCGTCGACGTTCTGAAAATGGTGCCCAACTACACCGTTGGAGATAAGACGAAGATCATCGAACAGGACGGCCGCTCGAAACAGCTCATCGCGGGCGGCGTGACGCTGAACAATCTTGTGTGGTCGAAGATGAACGGGGTCGCCAGCGGCGTCGTCGGGCGCCTGGGAGACGATGAGTACGGGCGGTTCCTTGCATCCGGCATGGATCGTTTCGGCGTTGGCCGCGAAAGCCTGACGCTCGTCGATGGTGAGGAGGCGCCCTACACGGATTTCTTCCTCGACCAGCAACCCGAGCGCACCCTGTTCATGTTCTTCGGCACGACCGCGACAACTACGCCCGAGTTCATACGCAGCAACTGTGCCGAGGCCATCGCGAAAGCGAGCTACGTAGTAACGGAAATCTCGCAGCTACCTCTGGACGTTGTGCTCGAAATAGAGAACATTTGTCATGAGTCGGGTGTGCCGGTCGGTGTCGATCTGGACATCGCGCCCAGCAACTCGATAATGGAATTCATCGGAACGGCGGAACAGTATGAAGCCGTTGCGCGCGGGGCCGACGTGCTCAAGCCCTGCGACGCCGCCGCGGCGGAGTTGGCCGGAACCGACGATCTTGAGTCCGCGATTCGGAAGATTCACTCCGATTTCGGCAAACATAAGCTGGTAGCTATCACCGCGGCGGAGAGAGGTAGCCTGCTCTACGACGGAACGGACACCCATTGGGAACCCGTGCTCGACCTATCGAGAGCCGGGCGCAAGCTCGTCGACCCATGCGGTGCGGGTGACGCCTACTTCGGCGGGATGAACGCGGCGCTCATGCTGCACGGTTTCGACGCCGCGCTTGAGGATATCGGCACGATCGCCAACGCGACGGCGGGGCTGTGTTGTTCCGAGTACGGAGCGTTCCCGGTGGACCCGGACACACCGCGGAAGAACATCCGCGAGTTGATAGCCGTCGACAGATCGGACGAAGTCGCTGACAGGCTATTGCCGGCCTAACGATGGCCCAGGCAACGGCAGGTCGCGCGAGAGTGGACCGTCGCATGACTAGCTTGGAGATTGCGTGAGTATCGACAACGTAAGGAAGCGGCTCGATGGAGCCATCGAGGCCATGACGGCGCAGGTGCAGCTCGTCGAGCGGAGGGGCGCCGATGCATACTATGGCGACTTGTTCGACGTCGTGCCCGCGGCCGACTACTGGGTCTTCTTTGGCGGCGGGCGCCTACGGCACGTTGCCGACAAGGTCTCCGCGTCGCTGGCCAGCACCGGCACACCGTCGTACTACGTCGACGTCCAGGAAGCCGAAACGCATCTGGCAACGCTGACACTGTCGAGCAGGGCGTTGCTCGTGCATGGGCGCGACGCCGCAAGCGAGCGGCTCGTCGAGACGCTCGCCAGTCTGAACCCGTTGTTGCCGATCGACGTCATCACCTGCGATCCCGACGCTCTCGGCGGCGTGGCCGGATCGAGCGGCAACGTGCTAACGGTTGACGTGCCCGACTCACCGCCTCCTGGAGTGGAGCCGGACCTGGTCTCGCTCGCCCTCGGCGACTCGGTGTTGTGCGGCCTTGAGAGCGCAATGCGATTCAGCGCAGCCGATTTCCTGAAGGATCATCCGAAGGGAAGCCTCGGCAGGAACATCGCCGCCGCGAAGGCCAAGAACGACGCCCCAGCAGTCGAATACCTTCGGCCGGCCGACCAGGCGCTTGCGTCTCTCTCGGCAGAGCGCGACGGCCTCGCGTCGCTGGCCGCCGAGATGGACGGCTCGGTCGCCGAGGCTTGGCTGGATCTGTTCCGACGACCGTGGAAGCGCATCATTACAACCGGGATGGGCAAGCCTGGATACTGCATGCGCTACCTCGCATTGCTTCTGAACCAGCTCGGGCGATCCGCGTTCTACGTGCATCCGGCCGAAAGCGTCCACGGCGACCTCGGCAGGATTGGCGCGGACAGCCTGGTGATTGCGTATACCCACAGCGGCGAGACCGAGGAGCTGCTGAATATCCTGCCACGCACGAAGGAACGCGGCGCGACCTTGCTGGCGTTGACCAACAACCCGGCAAGCACCGTCGGCCAGGCGGCGACCGTTGCGCTGAAGGCCGGCGCGCCGGAAGTCGATCCGATAGGGAAGGCGCCCACCGGATCGACCACCGCATCGCTTGCGCTGGCGACAGCGCTCGTGTGCTCTGATATGCCCGGGTGGTGACCCGGAGGGGCTCTGTAAGATGGTAGACACGGACAAGCTACACCAGGTGGCGCTGTTCTTCCTGCACGGCGCGCCGAACCACCAGCTAGGCGTCTCCAAGCTCTGGAAGCTGCTCTACTACGTCGACCTGATGCACCTCGAGCAGTTCGGGCATACTGTTACGCACGCAGCGTATCGCAAGACCAAGCACGGCCCGTTGCCCGACGGTGGCATGGACCTACTGGAGCCGGTCGTTCGTGACGGCAGGGCCGAGCGAAAGCGCGTGCGCCGATTCCAACACGAGCAGGTGCTCTTCCGTGGGCAGGCGCCGCCGGAACTCCACGACTTCGGTTTCTCCGAACGCGCAATTCTCGCCGAGACCACGCTGCACTGGATGCGCGCGACGACAGCTCAGCTCGAATCGGCCATCCGCCATAGCGGTCCGTGGGGAGCGATCAAGTACGGCGAAGCTCTGAATCTGGACGCCTAGCCGCAGCACGTGCCGCGCCACCGCGAGAGCCCGCCCATCGACCACGCGCCGCGCGAACCTCTTCAACGCGTCCGGCTGCCCGATAGCCCGCGCCGAATGCCCGGCATACCGTCCGGTCCGCGCCATGCGACGAACGACCCGGAGGCTGCACGATGTCAGCAGAGAAAACCACACTGATGATCGGTATCCACAGTCACCAGCCGGTCGGCAACTTCGACGGTGTCTTCGAGGAGTCGCTCGAGCACGCATACATCCCGCTGTTGGACCATCTCGACCGACACCTCGATGTGAGGGTGGCGCTCCACTATACCGGGCCGCTGCTTGAATGGCTCGGCGAGAATCGTCCCGACTTCCTCGATCGAGTGGGCGAGGTGGTCGAGCGCGGTCAGGCGGAGATGATGTCGGGTGGCTTCTACGAGCCGATATTGACCGTGCTGCCGCCGAAGGACGCCGTCGCTCAGATGACGATCATGAGCGATTACGTGAAGGAGCACTTCGGGTACGACCCGAAAGGATTCTGGCTCGCCGAACGAGTATGGGAACCGACCGTGCCGAGCCTCGCGGCCGATGCCGGCGGGCTGCGCTATACCGTTCTGGACCAGTCGCACTTCCTGACCAGCGGCGTCGACAAGGACCGGGCCGACGGCTACTACATGACCGAAGACCAGGGCAATTCCCTGGCAGTGTTCCCGATCGACTACCGCCTGCGCTACACGATCCCGTGGGAGCCGGTAGAAAGCACCATCGAGTACTTGCGACGGAAACACGAGGCCGCGCCGGGGAGGGGCTGGACGTTCGCCGACGATGGAGAGAAGTTCGGCTCATGGCCCGAGACGTGGGAGAACGTGATACAGAGCGGGTGGTTCGAGGAACTGTTCACCGCCATTGAGCGCGAGTCCGACTGGCTGGAGACGCGGACGTTCGGCGAATTCATGGAATCCGAAGCGCCGTCGGGACGCGCATACTTCCCTACGGCCAGCTATCCCGAGATGCTGCGATGGTCGCTTCCACCGCACGTCGGCGGGCGAGTCGAAGCGTTCCTGGAGAGGCTTGGCGAGGACGACACCGACGCCGAGTTCGTTCAGGCCGGCTTCTGGCGCAACTTCATGGCGAAGTACACCGAGGCCAACAATCTGCACAAGAGGATGATCCGGGCGAGCACGCGCGTCAGGGATGTCTATGGCGACGAGATTACCGAGGCCAGGCAGCACGTTCTGCGTTCCCAATGCAACTGCCCGTATTGGCATGGCGTCTTCGGTGGCCTCTACCTGAACTTCCTGCGGCATGCCACCTACGCCGAGATGCTGACCGGCGAGGCGATGGCAGCCCCTGTCGAGGGGGTGCTCGCGGAGGCATCGGACTTCGACGCCGACGGCCAGGACGAGGCGATACTGGAGAACTCGACGCAGGTGCTGATCTTCTCTCCGCACAAGGGCGGCGCGCTTCGCGAGTGGGACTGGCGAGCGTTCCCCACGAATCTGATCGATACCATGACGCGAAGAGCGGAGGTCTATCACACCGGCCTGGCCGACGCAGCGGTCAAGGGCGAGGGTGGCTCCGCCGACCTTGCCGGCCAGACGCTCGCGAAGACCGCCGGGCTTGAGGACGCGCATGATCTCGGAAAATACGCCGCGCTTGTCGGCGCACAAATTGATCACGCCGTTGCTGATCACCACGTCGGCCCAGCCGTCTTCGACCGGCACATCCTCCAGCAGGCCTTCCCGGAACTCGACATTGTCGAGGCCCATGGCGCCGGCCGTGGCGCGCGATTTCGCCAGCATCTCCTCTGTCATATCGATGCCGACCACGTGGCCGTTCGGGCCGACCTGGCCGGCCGCGATGAAGCAGTCGAAGCCGCCGCCCGCGTCCACAACCCGCTCGCCGGCTTCCAGCGTACGCGTCGAGAACGGGTTGGCGACACCGGCGAAGGACTCGACCGCGGCGT
>CAZSJP010000318.1:0-6077 GCA_964606675.1 uncultured bacterium | reverse complement strand
GCACCGGCTCGGTCGCCGGCGGAATCCGCCCGAAGTACGTCGATAGGACGTCCTTCGTCGCTTCGATGTCGATATCGCCCACCAGCACGCCGACTGCGTTCGTGGGCACGTAGTACTTCGCCCGGAACCTCATCGCCTCGGGCGCGTTGAGGCCCTGGATATCCTCCATCCAACCCACGATCGGCCGGCGATACGGGTGCGCGACGCTTGCGGTGGCGCTGAACACCTCGTAGAGCTTCCCGCCAGGATCGTCCTCGACTAGCATCCGCCGCTCTTCAGTGACGACGTCCCGTTCGCTGTAGAACTCGCGCATGACCGGATAGAGGAATCGCTGCGATTCGAGCATCGCCCACAATTCGAGCCTGTTCGCCGGGAATCCTTCGTAGTAGATCGTGTAGTCGATGCTGGTTCCTGCGTTGAAGCCGCTGCCGCCGTTGACTCGCACTATCTGCGAGAACTCGTCCTTGACGGCGAAATCGCTGCCATGCATCGCCTGTAGCGACTGGAGCTTGGCCTCCAGCCGTTTGACCTCGACGTACTCGGCGAGGTACTCGGGCGCGCCATCTCCGCCGGTACGAAGCGTCTCCGCCAGAGCTTCGGCGAGGGCGCCTGGGATGGCCTCTTCGGTCAGACCCGTCGCCGCTAACCCGTCGAGCGTGCTTCGCTCCAGCGCGCCGAGAGTCTCCTGGCGATCGCTCGGAATCGTCGCACGCACGCCGGCGTGCGCCAACGCCACGCTGTCGATGCGCTCAAGCAGCTGCCGTTCTCCTTCGTAGTCCTTCGTCCCGATCCACGGAGTGCCTTTGAAGGCCATGTGCTCGAACATGTGCGACATGCCGGTCTTGCCGTCAGGCTCGTCTACCCCACCCACCTTCACCATGATCGTGCCGGTGAAGACCGGCGCCTGCGTGCGAGGCACGAGAAGGAACAGCATGCCGTTCTCGAGACGATGCTCGATCACGCGGTCCTCCAGCGCCTGAGCCGGGGCAGTCCCGGGCGTCAGCGAGAGGATCGCGAGAGCTGCCGCTAGTGTTGCATACCTATACATCGGTCCCTCCGAGGGTGATGCACTTGCGCGAACACGACCTGTGCGCGGAAGTGTGCCGCGCGACCAGTCGGTCGTCACCCGGTTTCGCCATCGACGCACGCGCTCAACTGCCCGCATCCGGCGGCGATGCCGTCGCCCTTACTCCATCGAACGGTAACTGTAAGATGCTGGTTCCACAATATTTCATAGAACGTCCGAATCCGGTCGGCGGACGGGCGACGAAAGGCCACGCCGGGTACTGCGTTGAACGGGATCAGGTTCACCTTGCACGGTTGGCGGACTGCCAGCGCGGCAAGCCTGCGCGCGTCTTCATCGGTGTCGTTGACGCCTTCGATCAGCGCGTATTCAAGCGTCACTCGCCGGCGGCGGATGAGCTGCGTCATGTAGGCAGCGGCCTCCATCGTCTCGGCGATGGTGTATTTCCGGGCGATTGGCATGAGCCTTCGGCGCACCTCGTCGGTCGTGGCGTTGAGCGATATGGCCAGCCCGACCTTCGGCATCGTATCGGCAAGACGGCGGATCATCGGGACCAGCCCGGCGGTGCTGACGGTCACCTTCGACTGCGAAATGGCCATCCCGAACCCCAGACCCATGATCTCTACCGCACGTATCACCTGTTCGAAGTTCGCAAGCGGCTCTCCCATGCCCATGAAGACCACGTTCGTGATCGGTCGATCCGCCGCCCCCGGAGCGGGCCGCACCCGGAGCACGTTTCCCGCCTGTCGAAGCTGATCCAATATCTCACCAGCGGTCAGGTTGCGCCTGAGCCCGGCCCCGCCGGTCGCGCAGAAAGAGCATCCGAGGGCGCACCCAACCTGCGACGATACGCAGACCGTCCGCCGGCCGTCGTCGTCCATCGCCACCGTCTCGATGCAATGTCCGTCGCTCAATTCGAGCAGTAGCTTGGTGGTCGACCCGTCAGCTGAGACGGTGCGCGCCTTCTCATCCAGTGTCTCTATGCGGGCTAGGCTCAGGAGATCTGCGCGGAAGCTCTTCGCCAGATCGGTCATCTCGTGGAACTGCGTCGCGCCATGAGCGTGTACCCATCGCATCAACTGATTCGCCCGATAGCGTTCCTTGCCGCAGTGAGCGATGAGGTCCTTCAGCTCATCGGGCAGCATTCCGCGGACGTCAGCCAAGCGGACCTTCCGCCCCGGGGCTTCCGCTGATGCTGCAGCGTCTTCGACCGAATCGGGCGCCTCCGATTGCAGGGCAGATAGTTGTTCCGTCATGGTCTAATAGTATCCACCTTCGGCGTGCGTTGGCAAGCTCTTGGGTCTGGCCGGCAAGCGGCGAGATGCTTGACGATTCTTACAGATAGAACGTATTTTCTAGGCTAGACATGCCCCACGAGAAGGAAGGCGTCATGAGATTCCCCGCCGCGATTCGCGGAACCAGGCTTGTTCTTTCCGTGACGACGTTGGCGATAGTAGCTGCGTGCGGCCCAGGACGGGGCCGTGTCGACGTCCCCCGACGAAACGTCCCCTACCCGCTCTCCAAGAGCGAGCAGGCCGGTACGGACAGCGTCGTGCGCGAACTGTGGACGTGCCGTGGCTCGGTAGCCGATCCGTTGGCAGTAGGTGAGAATGCCCCTCGGCTGACGATCGATGCGGTGCTCTACGGCGAGGACGTGATCGCCGCCGAGATCGCCGACTCATGCGCGGCCGACTCTCTGAGTGCGGACGCTTGCGTTGGGCGCCTCCGCGAGGCATACGACGAGCAGCACAAGCCCGGCGAAACTTTTCGCGTCGCGATGCAGTTGGAGTCGACCTTCAGCGTCAACTCGGTAAATCACCGCTTCTGGGACATATACATCGAGGATGAGGAAGAGATCATGCACGAGCCTCTGAGGATCGCGATGGACGAACCCGTCGTTGTCCGCAGAGACACGCTCCCTGAACCGGGCCGCGCACCGGTGAGAGCGGGGCTGTATCGTAGAGATATGGACCTATACTTCGCCATTCGGACCCCGTTCGGCACCAAGACCATCTCGCCGTCGGCGCCCGAGGTGAAGCTGGTCATATCCAGAAATCAGCGGAGGCTTGCCGTCTTCGTATGGGAAATCGAATCGCGCGAGTCCGATGGAGAATCCGCCAGGGCCGATAGCACCGAGTCGGTTGGGCAGCCTGGCATCTGACGAGCGCCGACAGTCATTGGGATGCCGCGCGCCGCGGAAACCGGAGCGATACGACAACATGAGCAAGAATATTGAGGAACAGATATCCAGGAACCGCGAGCTGATCGAGAAGGTCGAGAAAGTGGCCCAACAGCATGAGCGGTTCAGGAAAGAGGGCTATTTCTTCGTCTTCGAGGCGCTGCAGTTTACGGTCACCGACCTCGGCCTGACGGGTGACCCGCGGCACGTAACCGGTCAGCAGCTCCTCGAGGGCATCAAGGGGTTCGCGCTGCAGCAGTTCGGGCCGATGGCGAAGACGGTGCTGGCGCATTGGGGTATAACCCAGACGCGCGACTTCGGCGAGATAGTCTTCAACCTCGTCGATGCCGGTCTCATGGGGAAGACCGACGAAGACAGCATCGACGACTTCGTCGACGTGTACGACTTCGACACGGAGTTCGACTGGCGGGCCGCCGTCGGCAGCAAGTTCAAGGGCGAGTAGCTCGCGACCCACCGCCCGGACCAATCCACAGGAGACCACATGCCTCGCACGATCCGCATCGCCAGCTGCGCCATAATGCCCACCAAGTGGGACAAAGCCGGCAACCTCGACAAGATGCTCGATTTCATGAATCGAGCCGCCGCCAACTCGCCCGACCTCATCACGACGCCGGAGGGGTGCCTCGAGGGATACGTGGTCATGGAGGCCATCAGTGAAGATCGCGGGCAGGAGATGCTCGAACTGGCAGAGCCCGAGGACGGTGAGTCGGTCGCGCGTTTCCGCGATCTCTGCCGAACGCGCAAAGTCAACGCTCTGATCGGCATGTGCGAGCGCGTAGGCGACGAAGCGTACAACACCGCGCTGTGGATAGGCCGCGACGGCGACACCGTCGGCAAATATTCGAAGACTCACTTCGCCGAAGGCATCGCGCCGGGCAGGTTCTATAACACTCCCGGCGCCGAGGCCAAGGGCTTCGACACCGAGTTCGGCCGCGTGGGGATCATGATCTGCTTCGACCGACGCGTGCCCGAGCTTGCCAGATGCCTCGCACGAGACGGAGCGCAGATATTCCTCATTCCATCCTACGGCTGCTACACGGGCTGGAACGACCCGGTCCTGATTGCGCGCGCGCACGAGAACGACGTTCCGGTCGTCTTCACGCACCCGAAGAAGACAATTGTCATCAAGGGCGGCGGAGACGTCCAACTCATCTCCGAGCAGCAAGACGCCATCAGCCACTTCGAGCTGGAAATACCGGACGCGCCGATGTCATACTTCGGACCGCTGCTGCGCCCGGAGATGTACGGCCCCGTGGCGGAGTAGGCCGCGGGCGACGACTCGCCGCAATCGCACGAAGTCCCACCGAGCAAACAACCGGAGGCTGACGCATGCCCGTCGAAATCAGCCGCCGGCAGGTGCCCGAATCGCGCTTGCCGTTCGTCAACGCTGAGATAGAACCGGTCCGATTCCAGGGCGAGCCGCACCTGGTGAGCAGCATCTGGGGAGGCTCGTCGGGCGGCCGGATCTACTTCTGGAACCCGGACACCGGTTCGCACCGCGAGCGGATGCTCCCCGATGGCATACCCGGCGCGTACATGCTGAAGACAGCGCCTGACGGCAAGCTGTATCTAGGGTGCGGCAATGGCGATCTGGTACGATTCGACCCCGACGCCGACTCGTTCGAGCCGCTCGTAACGGGCGAGATGACCAGCATCGCGTGGGGCGGGTGCGTCACCGACCGGTACGCCGTATGGTCCTCGTCGCCGGGGCATGCCGCGGTCTACGACTTTCGCGATGACAAGCTCGTCAAAGTGTTCCGACCGGTAGACACCGACGAACCAACCGCCCTATACGGCCACCGAGTGATCGAAGCGCCGGACGGCAAAGTGGTCCTCTCGATGCACGTGCCCCAGGCGCGCCTGGTGGTGCTCGACCTCGACACGATGACGGCCCAATCGCACACCCCGGGCGTCATGCAAGGCTGTAGCTGGACGGCCGACGGGACGTTCTTCGGCGACGACGTGCTCGGCATATTCGTGGGCGACGCCGACATGGAGTTGGGAGCGCTAGCGCTCTTGCGCTACCCGGGATTCGAGCTTATCGACACGATCCCGCAGCCCGACGGGGTCACTCAACTCGGCGGAAAGGCTTGCTTCGCCGACGGGCGCTTCTGCGCCTTCGCGAGGCCGGAGAACAGCGTCTACGCGCTCGACTTGCCCGAGAGACGGTGGGATCGCGCGATCGAGGGCTGGACCGGCGACGATTCGGCGATCCTCTCGCCGTGGGGCGAGTCCGACATCTGCGCCCTGACGCCGAACGGCATCGCCCACCGGTGCAACCTGCGAACCGGACACACGGATCGCATCGATCTCGAAGCGGTTGGCCCGATGGGGGTCCATGCTTTCTGTGCAGTGCCGGAGGAGAACCTTGTCGTCGGCGCGCCGTTCATCAACCAGCGATTCTGGACGATCGACACCGAGTCGGGACGCGCAGGCGACATGGGACGCGCCGCGCCCGGTGGCGGCCAGATCAACCAAGTCGTGTGGGACCCGACGACGCGACGCGCACTCTTGAGCAGCTACACCACGGCGACCGTCACTGCGTTCGACCCGACCAAGCCGGCCTCGTGGCCCGAGAATCCGGTCGTCGTGGCCAGTGCGCACGACGACGGCCAGATGAGGCCGATGGCCCTGGCGCATGACGGGCGGCACGTCTGGATGGCCACCAGCCCCAACTACGGGACCTTGGGCGGGGCGCTCTGCCGCATCGATCCTACGGACGGCTCTATCGACGTCTGGCGGAACCTGGTGCCGGACCAGCGTTTCGTCTCGCTGGTTGTCGACGCGGAACGTCGCCTGGTCTATGCGTCGACCGACATCATGGCCGACTGCGGCTCGGCGCCACCAACCGAG
>CAZSJP010000317.1:0-6086 GCA_964606675.1 uncultured bacterium | reverse complement strand
GCCGCGACCGTATCGTCCATCGATACGATCTCGACCGCGTGCAGCACGTCGCAAAGGTCGCAGCAGCCGAGTGAGTCGAGCGCCGGGCGGATAACCTCTTCGCGGCCGACCAGCACGACCTTCACTTCTTCCTTGCGGTCCATCACCGCCTGCGCGGCACCGGCGATGATTTCTTCGGGCGCGAAGTCACCGCCCATGGCGTCGACAGCGATCGTCGGGATCGTCATGCTCAGCACTCCCGTCGCCGTTGCTAGGCTTCTTCACGAGGCGCTACAACGAGTCGCTGCCCATAGTAACCACACTCGGGGCAGACGTGGTGACCGACCTTTGGCGCCTTGCACTGTTTGCAGGTGACCACGGCCGGCGCGGCAAGCGTCCAGTTGGTTCGCCGCTTGCGCTTGCGCTGCTTGGATGTGCGTTTCTTGGGATGTGCCACGTATTCACTCCCTATCTTGTTCGAGATCGATTGATCTCAGACCGGCCCAGCGCTCGTCGGTTCCCGGAGCGCATTCGCAGGGGCCTTCGTTGAGGTCTTCGCCGCACTGCGGGCACAGGCCCTTGCAGCCTTCGCGACAATGCACGGCGATCGGCAATTCGACGACGATTCGATCTCTGATCTGCTCCGTTAGGTCGATCTCGACCTCGTCGTCCGAGGCGATCAGCAGGTATTCGCCTTCATCGCCTTCATCTGCGTCCATCGACAGCCCGCGCTGCCTTATCACGACCTCCAGCGAAGCGGCGACTGAAACCACCGCATCGTTCAAACATCGGTCGCACGGACGATGGTATTGCCCGGTAAGGTCGCCGCGAACCGTGATGAGGTCCTGCAGGCGATGGATGATCGCTTCGACCTCGGCGCGCACGACGGCATCGGGGTGGTCCGGGTCGACGTTTACGACGTCGCCGGACCAGCTTCGCATGTGTGAGCCGTCCCTAAGCTCGTCCAGATTGATCTTCATTTCGACACTCTCAACGGGCATACAGACCATTAATATTAAGCCGAGATCACCCATCAGGTCAACAGCATCGTCCGCTGGGGCAAACCAGCAGCCCCATGCCGCCCGATGGATCAACGGATCAGAAGACCAGCGCCTCGAACACACTCATGGCCGATCCGGCCACGACAGACACAATTCTGATGCCGGTCAGCCACGGGATTACGAATATAACGCCTGCGACCATGAGCATTCCGTAACGGTCCAGTTCCCCGAATCGCCTGGCGAGATGCGGAGGCAGGAAATACGTGAGCACGCGCGAGCCGTCCAGCGGCGGTATCGGCAACATATTGAACGATGCAAGGATGATGTTCAGGTATATGCCGAAGTAGAGGAACATGTCCAGCGGCTCTAGTTGCCGGCTCAACGGATCGCCGAGCCCCGGGGCAACCATGGCGATTACTTTCCATATGATCGCGTATGCCAGTGCGAAAAGTACGTTTGAAACGGGGCCGGCCATCGCGACCCACATCATGTCTTTGGCCGGACGCCGAAAATAGCTCGGATTCACGGGCACCGGCTTGGCCCATCCGAACCCTATCAGCGCGATCATCAGGGTGCCGACAAGATCGAGATGCGCCATCGGGTTCAGCGTGAGCCGCCCGCTGTTGTGCGCGGTCGGGTCGCCTAGACGATATGCCACGTACCCGTGTGCGACCTCATGGACCGTAACGGCCATAAGGCCAATCGGAAGAACGATAATCAGCGTATCTATCGACAGCCCGAGCATCCTGCTCCTCGTGCGAACCAATGGTGTCAGACGCAATGAAAGCGGGCATGAAGATACCTAGCGCCGCCGAATCTGTCAACGGAAAGGGTGGCTCGGACGGGCGGTGTGGCTCGGACAGAGCCGAGCCTATGTGTATGTTATAGCGCTGCCGCGAGACGATCGATCTTTCGAGACAAGGAGTGGCCCACTGCCGTTCGTCACGACAATCCTGCCCGTGTTCCTCATCTTCGGCCTCGGGTACCTTCTCGGCCGGCTTCGAGGTATCGACGCGAAGACCCTCGTCGACATCGTGCTTTTCCTGCTGGTGCCGGCGCTGATATTCTCGCGGCTCGTGAACAACCCGATCACGATGGCCGACGCCGGCAAGATCGCCCTCTATGCGGTGGTGCTGTGCGCCGCGATGTACCTGGTCGGAGCGTTGTTCGCTCGGAGCATGTCGCTTTCGCGGGTCGACCGATACGCCTTGCTTCTCTCCGTGGTTACGATGAACATGGCGAACTACGGGCTGCCCGTCGTCGAGTTCGCCGTGGGGCCGCATGCTGTCTCGTACGCCATAGTGCTCGTGCTGTCGGTGAACATCGTGCAGTCGACGGTCGGTGTGTATCTGGCCGCCGCCGGACGCCTATCGCCGCGTCAGGCGGTGCTTAGCGTGTTCCGGCTGCCTCTGATATACTCTTTCGCCGCGGCCTTCGCGGTTCTTGCGCTGGGCATCACGGTGCCAGAGCCCGTGATGCGGCCGCTGACGCTCTTGGGCGATGCCGCCATCCCCACGGGATTGGTGGTGCTGGGAATCCAACTGACGAAAGTGCGCCTTGCCGGCGCGTGGAAGAACCTTTGCGCCATCGGAGTGACTCGGCTGATCATCTCTCCGGCCATCGGCCTGCTTCTGGCGTTCGCGCTCGGCATCACAGGCGACATGCGCCTCACGCTCGTGATCGAGGCCGGGATGCCGACCGCGATCAACGCCGGTCTGCTGGCGATCGAGTTCGACACGAAGCCCGAGTTCGTCGCCGGTGCTATCCTCGTAACCACCGTCGCGAGCGCCGTGACGTTAAGCGCGTTGCTGATGTGGCTGGGCGTCGGCTAGGCGCCGGCACACAGCCGACCTGGTCCGGCGCTAAGGCGTCACCAGCCGGATCGCCGTCGCCTGCGATATGTGATGCACGTCGACGTCGGCGAACTCCTCGCGAAGTTTCTCCGACAGCAATGCCATGCCGTGGTCTTCCGCGACGCAGTGGTTGACGACGATCAGCGGCACGCCGAGGTCCTGCGCCAGACCACCGTCGCAACAGAAATTGTAGCCATCGTCCGTCATGATGCAGATGTCGGCCTTGAGCTTGTCGATGAAGACTTGCAGCGGCGTTATCGCGCCGGTGCCAAGCGCGAGCCGGGTCACGGGCGCGTCCGGGTCGCCGACCAGTTGAACGCACTCCTGTCCGAGCTTGCAGACGCCTCCGGCCACCTGCTTCGCGACGTCGATCGCGGTTCGTCCCGAGACGTCGAACGCTTTGAACAGGCCGTCGCTTTCGGGCAGCGGCTCGCCCAGTTCGAGCAGGCTGGCCCATGAGTCCGGGATGCCGATCCCCGGCATCTGGTCCCACACGTCGTGGCAACGCATCACGGCGATGCCGTGTTCGTCGATCCAGTCGCGTTTGGCACGAATCAGGTCGTATTTCTCACAGATGTCCTTGTCCTCGTCTCTGTGATCGTAGTACAACGGCTCGTGGCAAACGAACACGTTGCAGCCTTTCGCGGTGGCTTCTTTCAGAGCCCCGATGTTCGCCTTCCACCCTACCGCGATTCCCGTGGCGTGCGTGTCTGGGCTCCCGGCCTTGAATGTGTCGACCGACATCTCCCAATTCACCCAGCCGGTCTCGAGGCTGTTCAGCAGCTCGTGGATATCCCGTGCGGTCATGTCGTTCTTCCCCCCTGTTGTCCGGAATCGGCCCGGGTGTCGATGTACTGTAGCGCGACTTCCAGCACGCGCCTTTCGTCCGAACTAAGTACTTGAATTATCCACCCTTCGAGGCGCACTACGGCTCCGGTCGAGGGGATTCGCCCTAACTCGTGGATCATGAAGCCGCCGATGGTCTCGTAGTCTCCTTCCGGAAACTCGATGGCCAGGTAACGCCGCAGGTCATCCAGCCGAGCGTCGCCGTCCACGACCGATCGGCGGGCACTCAGCTTCCGAATCTCGAACCTGTCGCGGTCGAACTCGTCCTCGATGTGTCCGACGAGTTGCTCCAGTACGTCCTCCATCGTCACCAGGCCGACGACGTCGCCGTATTCGCCGATGACGATAGCCATGTGCATGTGTTCGCTGCGGAATAAGGCCAGAAGCCGGTCGATCGTCACGACCTCCGGAACGAGCCGGGCCGAACGCATCACGTCGGCGACGATGAGCGGAGCCGGCGCGCTCTCGACCTCGTAGGCCAGCAGCAGGTCCTTGGCAAACAGCACCCCTACGAACTCGCCCTCCGCGGCGCCTTCGACCGGCAGCCTTGAGTAGCCCGTCTCGGCGACCAGGGCTTTGACGGAGTTGATCCTGGTGTCTTGACGCACCGTCGTCATCTTGATGCGCGGCGTCATGATCTCCCTGACGACCGTCGTGCGCAACCCGAGCGCTTCCTCCAGCAGCAGTCTCTCGTCGGACCCGAGCGATCCTTCGCGACCGGCGGCGTCCACAACCGCCTCGACGTCGTCTCTGCCGATTGCGTGCGTGCCTTCATCGACGGAACCCATCAACCGTGCGATCGCCCGCGCGATGCCGCCGAAGAGCCAGACTACCGGGGTCAGGAACGTACCGACGGCCACCAGCGGCGGGAGCACGTGCATCGCGACGGGGGCCGGCCGCCGCTTGGCGATCATCTTCGGGAGGATCTCGCTCAGCACCAGAATCAGCGACGTCATGACGACCGAGTTGACGACCACCGCCAGGGTCTGGCTGGGTATCAGCGAGCTTACCAACACCGCGGTGACGGACGTTGCGGCGATATTCGTGAGATTGTTGCCGATGAGGATCGTTGTTAGAAGATGGTCGGACCGGTTGAGCCACGTCCTCAGACCCTCGGCTTTGGGGCCGTGCTCGCCGATCGCTCGCATGACGCGGAGCTTGGTCATCGATATCAGCGCGGTCTCGGACCCGCTGAAGAAGGCCGACATCGCCAGACAGGCCGCAAGCAGTACCAGGTTGGTCGTTTCCATCCGGATGGTCCCCGTCAGCGTCGCGCGAGAGGCTCGCGATCACTCATGCATGCCACGGCTTCGCAAGAAATCCAGCATTTCAACGGGCTTATCGGTCTCCAACGCATCGGCTCCACAATCGATGGCGTGCTGCCATCCGTCGGGGTCGTCGGCACCCATGACGTTCACGAACACTTCCGCGCCCACTTCGTGGCAGGCGTCGCACGTCGCCAGGTCGATTTCTCGGGACGACGTGCCGAACGTCGACGGCCTCACGTGCTCGGCTATCGCGGGCAATTCGCTCAAGTCCGACGGCGGACGCGGTAGCATCGCTCGGACGGCCGGTTCGAGCCGGTGCATCGCCTGATGGGCGGACGCTTCGTGATACACGATCGTAGAGGCGAACATGTCGTGCCGAGCGATCAGCTCCACAATCTGCTCAGGGCCCGCCCCCTTCGCGTCCAGATACACGTCGATCTTGCCATCCATGAATCCCATCGCTTCGTCGGCCGTCGGGATGACGGTACCACTGAACGCCGGGTCGAACCAGCTTCCAGCGTCGAGCTTCCGGATTTCGGCCAGCGACATGTCCCTCACCGCGCCCGTGCCGTTCGTCCGGTCATCCACGGTCGAATTGTGGATCACGACCAGTTCCCCGTCGGCGGTCGTCTGGATGTCGATCTCCGCGCAATCCACGCCGATCTCGATGGCCGCCCTGAACGCGGGGATCGTGTTCTCGGGGGCGAGTTGCTTGGCTCCCCTGTGGGCGATCACCGCTATCTCACGTTCCTTGCTCATCGAGCGGTCCTCGTAAGTTGCATGTTGTCAGGCATTCTTCAGGTGGTGTATAACCTCGTCGGCACGCGTCCGCATGCTCTCGTCCGAGTCGAAGATCTCTTTGATGAAGGAGGGCCTTGTCTTGCCGGCTTCAAGCTCGTCGAGCCGGAACTTCAGATCGTCCGGTGACGGTGGCCTTCCCAACGCGACCTCGTAGACCGCTCGCACGAAATCCTCGTCCGCGAACTCGTCGACCTCGTCCTTTGGGGAGTATACGTGCACCTTCAGCGTTTTCGCGAACGATGCGGCGAGCCATTTCTTCTCGCCGTCCTGCTCGCCGAGCGCGGCGTACGTCTCCTGGCATTGCGTTGCCCACTCCGGTTTGCGAGCAGCGGCCTCAT
>CAZSJP010000316.1:0-6089 GCA_964606675.1 uncultured bacterium | reverse complement strand
AGGCCGGCGACGACCGGCAGGGCCAGCAGTTCCGGCACGTCGTACGGGTGCAGTTCGGCGATACGCGCTTCAAGCGCGGTGTACCGATCACTCGTGGTCTTGATGAGGCCCAACGCTTCGGATTCGTCCTCAACTGCGCCCTGCCATCGGTATATCGACCGTACAGTTGGGACTATCGTCACGCAGGCCGCGAGGCTTTCATCTACCAGCGTCCTGGCGATTCCCGCGAGCAGGTCGGCGCTGCTTGCCGTGACCAGCACGACCACGGCCTCCCTCTCTGTTGGCGCGTTCGCCGCGCCCTGGCGCGGATCTGCCGTACGCCTGTCTTCTGGTTTCCCGCTCATTGCGCTTCCGAAGCGTAGAGACTATGTCGTCGAACGCCCGGTTGCCCTCTAGTTCCCGCAACTCGGGCCGCGCCAGTATTCGTCCGGGCCCCGCCAGACCCAAGAGAGCCGCCTCGCGCAAAGCGTTGAGCGCGGCTGGGCGGTCGCCCAGTTTGAGGCATGCCACCGCAAGCCATATGTGGGCGTCGGGCATGTCAGGCTGGTCCTTCAGGGCGCGCTTGAGACGCTCCGCCGCTGCCTTGTATCGGCCACATCCGCATGCGGCGACACCTGCAAGGAACCGAGGCAGCGCGTCGTGCGTCAGGCCCACGACCCGGTCGTACAGCGCCAGAGCTTCCTCCGGTTCGTCCTCGTCCATGTGCAGGGCGGCGAGGCAGTGCAAAGCCTCGGCGTCGGTCGGGTCGAACGCGATTGCTCGCACAAGAACCCTCCTGGCACTGCCCAGTTTCTTCTGCTCGTGGAGCGTCGCTCCGAGCCGGGCCATGAGCGACGTGCTCTCCGGATTCACCTTGAGTGCACGCTTCAGGGCCGTCTCCCGATGCCTCGGCGACCCCACGTCGTCGAAACTCTGGCAGTAACCCCTGACCGTCTCCGGCCATGGCAGACCAGGGAGTTCCTTCCTCAGCTGCGCCGGCCCGAAACATATCGCAGTTCGGCATTTGCCGTAGGTCGCCAGGTCCCGCTCCAGCCGGCCGGCCAGCTGTTTCTTCCTGTTTCGCGGCACGTTGACGGGCACGTATCGGATGATCCGCGCCCCGTTATCGGATTGCACGGTGATCGGCTCGGCCGTGACGCCGGCGTGTCCGCAAACGTTGCAGGTGACGCGGTTGAGCCGCCCGGACACAACGCTGAGCACGTGCTCCGGCTCGGTGTCGACGTCGATCTTGGCGACAGGACTGCCGGGCGCGAGGGCGCCGCAGACCGGGCATCGAGGTCTGGCCGACTCTGCCGTCATCCGGCTGCGATCTCCCCTGAGGGCGCGACGGCTTCCTCGGCGCTGCCCGCGACTTCTGTGACGTGCTCGGCATTCAGCGCCATCTCGTCGCGGTCGCGCTGGAAGAATCCTACGTCCACTACGTCGTCCGGCTTGAGTCGGTCGAACGCCCACTTAAAGGCCTCCCGCACCGACTGCGGGCTTTCGCATTTCCGCCCCGCCGCGAGGATCTTGAAGAAGATGCACTGCTTCTCGGTCTGCTGCACGACCCCCATCATCCGCGCCCGGTCGTCGTCGTCGTAGACCTCTCCTTCTGCCTTGCCGCCTGAGAAGAGACCCTCGCGGTGTTCGCGGCTGAGGTTGTACGCGCACGCCATGTAGAAATCGACGTCCCAATCTTTGTCCTCGGCGTACTCTATCACTTCCGGCATGTGCGTGCCCAGGCCTGCGAGCAGGCCCTCGTCCTGGATCTGCTTGAGGTTATCCTGCACCAGGTCGATTTGCCCCTTCTTCCACAGCGAATCGGTGCGCGACCCGTGGTGGTAGATCGCTATCGGGCCGTGTTTCGCCACGGTGCGTATGTTGTCGGGAACGTCGCCGTCATGCCACTCGCTGGCAGTCTGCACGATCCAGTGCATTGTGCCGCCGGCCTCGCGGTACTCGTCGACCCAGTCCATCACGATCTGATCGCCCCGAGACTGCATCGCAGTCACGCCACAGGCCTCGCACGCCGCCCACGCCCTGAGCACGTTCTCGGTGGTGTAGTATTCGTGCATCTGCCGGTTGAGGTCGTCCGATTGATGCGAGTTCCCGCGGAGTGGATTGCCGCCTGCGACCAGGCGCGAAATCCGATGCTGCCCGAATGGTACTTCTGGCATTGCGCTCACTGTGGTCTCCTCTGGTATGCAGTCGATCTCTCAAGATGCGGGACCGGCGTTGCCTCCGGTCCGACGCGGCGGCCCGTTGCGACGCCGGCTCAGCCCGGCGGCCATTGGAGCTGCCTGCCGCCCAACAAGTGCAGATGGATGTGATCGACCGTCTGCCCGCCGTACGTCCCGCAGTTGAACACCAGCCGGTACCCGTCATCCGCCAGCCCGCGCTCGGCTGCGAGGTCTTTCGCAAACAGTACCATCTCGCCGATGAGAGCGGCGTCGCCGTCGTCGATATCGTTCACCGACGGAATCTCTCGCGTCGGCACGATCAGCAGATGCACTGGAGCCTGCGGGTCTATGTCCTGGATGGCTGCGACGTCGTCGGTGCGCGCCACGACCGTACCTGGAATGTCACCGCTGAGGATACGTGTGAAAAGCGTCGCCATGTTCGCCTCCGTCTTGCTGCATGCTCTTCCCGGACGGCTGCCGTGGGCGACCGGCCTACTGCAGCAGCCTCTTTATGTCCCGCTCGAACGTGCCGCGCCTCCTGGCACCGTGGTATCTCTGCCTGGCGACGCCGTCTGTGTCCAGAAGATACGTCGTTGGGAAGCCGTCGACACGCCAGGCATTGAGCATACCATCGTTGCCGAGTGCATTCTTGTATCCGACGCCAAGGGTGGCGATCACCGAATCGGTCACCGATGGGTCGCTTCTGAGCACGACGCCCAGGACCTCGAACCCGCGGCTGCGGTATTCGGCGTGAAGAGCGACGATGTCCGGCATCTCGGCAAGGCATGGCGGGCACCACGACGCCCAGAAATTGAGCAGCAGAACGTTGCCACGGTAATCCCGTAGGTCGATCTCGGGCCCGCCACCGTAGGAAGGCAGCACAAGGTCCGGCACCTCATTGCCGATGGTGACCGTGCGCTCGCCACAGGCCGTAAGGTAGAGCACCGCCAGGGCGGCAATCGCGCACAGCAGTGCGAGAAGCGGCCTCGGCCGACCGCGCCGCGACGGTCCGCCGATCGCCCTCTTGGCGAACTGGAATGACCTGGGCAAATGCCGAGCGCCTGGCCCGGTCGCCGAGTCAGCCTCCGGCTTTGCCGGCAGTTCGTCGGTTGTCATCTATTATCCGCTCCATGATGTCGAGAATCCCCGCTTCGGCTTCGTGCGGCGACGTGTATCGCACCGTCGCGTGTACCTCGTCGGTTGCGTTGGCAGGGGCGGCGCTCCATCCGCACAGCTTCAGAAACGGGACGTCGCCGGCCGAGTCGCCGATGCCCGCGACCTGTTCAGGCCGAACGCCCATATGCGACGTCAGCCACTTGAAACCGAGGCCCTTATCGACCCCCGGCACAACGACGTCCACGCCTCTCATCGCGCGGACGAACTCGACGCCGGGCTGTTCCTTCGAATGCAGTTTCCTGCACGCTTCCCACAGCCTCGGTCGGTCTGCCGGTTCACCTGCGATTACGGTGATCGAGTAGTCCTTCCCCGGCTGGAAGAAGGAGGGTATGTCGCGCATGACCGTCGAACGGAGCAGTTCCCGCGTCGATTCGAGCGCGCCCATCGCCTCGTAGTCGATCGTGGGGTGGGCCATCACCACGCTCTGTCCGCCGAGATCAAGCCCGGCCCCATTCTCGAAAATCGCCGGCAGCCCGATTCCGAACGTCTTCTGAAGGCACTCAACGAAGGGCTGCGGCCTACCGGTTATGAACGTGAACCTGGGCACCGGATCCCCGGGCGCCGAATCGGCTTGTACGGCCAGATCGCGCATCTTGGCGATGAAATCCAGGTCGTACGTGCCGAATTCATCCCGAATCAGGCATCCGTCGTTGTCTAAGACGACCAAAACGATTTTCCGTGCTCTCATGTTCCTCCCGCGGGCCGGTTAGGCCGGATGTCTCAAACGATTGGCGCTGCGGCTCGGCTGCTCACGGTCGGGCCCGGCCAAGTCGCTCTATCAACTCCGGCAGAGCGTCCAGCGACGCGATCTCCGCGTCCGCCTCAGGGCCGTCGTTGCGTGGGCGCCCCGTGGCACGGTTGAGCCATACGGCCCGAGCGCCCGCGCGCTTGGCGCCCACTATGTCGGCCGACGAGTCGCCCACGTGGAGTATTTCGGCCGTCGAACAACCCAGCAGACCGGCGGCAGTCTGGAACATCGTGCAGTCTGTCATCGCTTTGTACGCGCCATCCTGCTCGGAAGTTACGGCATGCTCTATGGGTAGGCTCTGCCGATGGGGGTTCTCTTCCAGCATCCGCGTGTCGATGTCCGAGACTATCGCCGTCGGCAGCCGCGAAACGCACCACTGGGCGGCCGGCCCGGCGTCGTCGAACAGCGGGACCCCGGAGATGTAGCGGTTCCATGCATCGGTTGCCGCGTCGACGTCCAGCGACGGAACGAGTCTGCGCTGGACTTCCGAGAAGCACTCGCGGTGGATGTCGTCGAGCGTCACGAACTGTGGGAAGTCCGCTCGTTTCCGTCCGATGAAAACGTCCAGTAGCCGGACCACCTCGCTGTTCATCGCCTGCCACACAGAGTCGATATCGCCGACCGCTTCTTCCGGCAGCAAGGCGCGCACGGCCGGCAGCGCGTTACTGGAGAAATCGAACAGGGTGTTGTATGCGTCGAACGTGACGGCTCGGATCGTCGGCATTGTCGTCCCTTGTCGGCTCGGTGGCTGCGGAACCCACAAAGATCGTCACATCGGCACGATAGGGCAACCGGCGCCACTGCAACGCCCGACAGATGCAGCTAAGGAGCGCGCAATGTCCGGGGTGCGATGCGCGTCGATCCATCAGGCGTTCGCGGAGTTTCTTGACACTGCCACCCATCCCCATTATATTCCGATTGGAATGATGAACAAACGGAGGCGGGCGTGGCGCTGTCACAGAAATGTCAGTACTCATTGCGGGCCATGTTCGAGCTGGCCAAGCGGCACGGGCAGGGCCCGGTGAAGGCGTCGGCCATCGCCGAGACGCAGGAAGTACCGGCGCGTTTTCTCGAGGTGTTGCTGGCACAGCTCAAGCAGGGCGGGTTCGTCGAATCGCGCCGAGGGCGCGAAGGCGGGTACTGGTTCGCCGGCGATCCATCGGACGTCACTGTCGGGCAGATCATCCGGTTCGCAGACGGTTCGATATCGCCCATCGACGGCCTGACGGATGGCTCCGGGCGCGGACCTAGCCCGGGCGCGGCGTTCATGCCGCTATGGGATAGAGTCAGCAAAGCGATATCCGGAGTCTACGACACGACGTCGTTTCAGGACCTGGTAGATCGGGAACGCGAAACATCGGTACCGAGCTACGACATCTGATTTCTCGGTGCTCGTCGAATCCACGAAAGAACGGGTCGCGGCGCTTCGCCATCTCCGGCCGGTGGAGCGCGGTGACGACCGGGAAGGAAAGTAACCATGGCAAGGATATTTGGCGACATCACCGAAACGATTGGCAACACACCGCTGGTGCGGATAAATGAGCTCACGGACGGTGCCGACGCGACGGTCCTCGCCAAGCTGGAAGGGATGAACCCGATGTCCAGCGTGAAGGACCGCATCGGCCTGGCGATGATAGCCGCCGCCGAGGCCGCGGGCGAGATAGGCCCCGATACGGTTCTGATAGAGCCGACTTCCGGCAACACGGGCATAGCTCTAGCGTTTGTGGCTGCCGTACGGGGCTACAAGCTGATACTCACGATGCCGGACAGCATGAGCCTGGAGAGGCGCGCGCTGCTCAGAGCGCTCGGAGCCGAGCTTGTGTTGACGCCGGCGGCCGATGGAATGAAAGGGGCGATCAAGAAAGCCGAGGATCTCGCCTCCGATACGCCCAACGCGCTGATTCCTCAGCAGTTCTCGAACCCGGCCAATCCGGAAATCCACCGGCGCACGACTGCCGAGGAGATCTGGGACGACACAGATGGCGAGGTGGACATCCTGGTGAGCG
>CAZSJP010000315.1:0-6092 GCA_964606675.1 uncultured bacterium | reverse complement strand
GCCCCTGATTCCGCATTCTTCGGCGCCGTCGATGTTCTCCTGCAGGTCGTCTATGAAGACGCACGTCGCAGGGTCGAGCGCGAACTTCGCCAGCCCTTCGGTGTAGATGCGTGGGTTGGGTTTCACCGCCGCGATCTCGTAGGAGAGGATCATCCCGTCGGTAAGCTCGGACAGCCGATATCGTTCCTCGCACCAGGGAATGTGTATCTCGTCGGTGTTGGACAGAATATACGCCGCGTACTTGCCCCGCAAGCTGCGCGCAAGGTCGAGCATCTCATCGAACGGCGTGAAGATGTCGGCCCACAGCAGCCGGAACTCATCGTGCGACATCCGGAAGCCGAGAGCGTTCGCGAGAAGAACATGCCATTCCGCGTCGGTGATGACGCCGCAACAGAACATCCCGTAACGCTCATCGATTGCCCCTCTCACTTCGTCCGTGGGCCTGCCCGACTTCTCGCTCAGCACCTCGTACACGGGCGATTTGTCGAAGTGAAGCAGCGTCTCGCCAAGGTCGTACAGCACAGTATCGATTGCCATGTCAATCTCCGAATCGCTCGCATGCGGCCGACTGTGGCTGCTGCCGCCCCGAATAGTGGCTGCAAAATACCGGTACGGTCGACGGCGAGCCAAGGTCCGAGCACCGTCAGTGCGAGCGATGGCCTTGCGTGCACGGGGCCTATCGCGGTGGACAATCTCGTTGCCCAGGTATATATTTAGTTCGGAGAGTGTTCGGCCGGCTCAAGCGACCGCTGTCGCCCCCGGAGGCAGGCCGGATCGTTGCGGCAAGATGCACGTCGCACAGCTCACATGGAGATGGCGTGAGCGCCATGGTCCGAGCGGACGGCCGCCGTTGCCGCCGCTCGACGACCCGCAAGAAGGAGGCAGCGGATGTTGAGGCGATTTCTGGGACCGCTCGCAGTGGGGATCCTCATCGGAGCGGCCGCTTCAATGGACGGACCTCAGCGGAACCGAGCTGACCGGAGCCGACGTGCTGGAGGTGGCGGCTCGGCCCGGCACCGACGATGCCGTGTTCGCCGTGACGTCCGACGGGACGATCTGGCGGTCGAACGGCGTCTCGGACTGGGACTCGGTTTGGACGACGCAGAACCCCATCCTGGGCAACCAGTTCGTGCAGATAACCCCGCATCCGATCTCTCCGGACTCGCTCATCTTGTCTTACGTCACCAGCAACGCGATGTCGAAAGATGCCCGCAGCGGCAGCTTCAGCATGGCGAATACATATGTCGCGCCATGGGCTGCAACCGGCGGCGCCGGTTTCGATTCGGTGTACAACGACTTCATCTCGGGCGTGATCAGATTGCCGTCGGCACCGCTCGAACCGGATACGCTGATCGGCGTAAACCGCACCGGCTACGTCCTGGCGTCCCCCGATGGTGGGCGAACGTGGGCCGCGTACAACGGCGTCAGTACGAACGCGTTCTTCTCCGGAGGCGTGACGCATCTGGTCGTCATCCCCGATCCCGCGGGCGATCTGCTCGTCGTGGCGGGGCGCTATATCGGAGCGGAGGTTCCGGTGAAGGCGGCGAGGACCGCGGTCTTCGGCTACGGCGCGCATGCCGTGAGGCTCCATTCCGGCGACGCCTGGAAGGCGATATCCGACAACCAGGGGATCATCGAGAACGCGTACGACGTCGTCTATGACGAGGTCGAGAACCGACTCTACGTCGCTGCCGACGACCGGCTGTACGCGATCACCGGCGGCGAACTCGTCGCCATGTACGACGACCCGGCTCAGCCCAACATCGACCTCGAATGGTTGTTGGGGGGGAGCTATGCCTACGCGCTGGCGCTCGCCGTGGACGGCACGGATCTGATATTCGCTGAAAGCAGCGGGAACGTCGAGCGCGTGGCCGGCCACGGTTTCGGGCCACGGGTGGACTACGCTCTGAGGCCCTCAGGCGGTCTTCGGTTCATCCCCACGGGGTTCGCCGTCGGAGCGACGAAACTGTTCATGTCGTCGGCCGGCGCGGGCGTCTATGTGGCCGACTTGACGGGCGGCACGCCCTACGACGGCAGCATCAGCGGGCGCATCGAGATCAACGGGGCCGTGCCGCCGGTGGGTTCGTACGTGGCCGTGTGGGTCGGTAACGCGACAGCCGCGCACGGCGATATCTACATCGCTTCGCAGGCGACGACGGACGCTCTGGGCAACTACACCATCGAACAGCTGACGCCCGGCGCGTACACGGTGGCCGCCCTCGGGCCCGAAGGCAGGATCCCGTTCATCGATCCCCCCGGCGTGGCTCCGGGGCCGTTCTCCGATGCAACGGTATACCACAGCGACGGCATCACGGCTATCGTGGGCGTGGACATGATCTTCGACGGCTCGCCCGAGTGGGGAGTCGGGCGAGGCGAGTTCCAGAGCCTATCGGTCCCCATCGCCGTTGGCCGCGAAGTGATGGCCACGATCAACTCGCCCGACTGGGCCGATTTCGACTGGTACTACGTGCCTCTGGATTCCGGCGACGGGATAACGATCGAAGTCGAGCCGAAGCCGACGGGCATCTTCAGTCCGGGGATCGAGCTATACAACGGCGCGGGCGGCCAACTCGGCGGCACCCACGCCGTGTACAATTGGGACGGCGGAAGCATCGCTCGACAGGGCGCGGTCGCCCCTGACGACGCCGGGCTTTTCATCCGCATCATGGACTACAACAACTACACGAAGCAGGCCAGGTCCGAGGACGGCAGCTTCAACCACCGATACACGCTACGGATCGGAGCGGCGGCGGCGATGGAAGCCGAGCCGAACGACACGTACGCCGACGCGACGCCGCTCGCACGAGCCGTCGAGATGGTTGGCGTGACCGACCCCGAGGGCGCAGGCGACGTATTCGGGATCGTCGTGGACACGCCGGGCGCGACGTGGATCGAGGTGAATCACAACAACGCCGGCACGATCTACTCGCTGCTAGATGCCGGCGGGGTAGCGATCGAGGGCGGCTACACGACGTCGCACCGGCCAAGCTCCAGTTTCCGCCTCGATGCGGACCTGGCGGCGGGAACATACTACCTGCAGATCGCGTGCCCGATCGCGTCCAGTCACTATGCGATCGTGTGGGGTAGCGACGACACCGAACCGAACGACGACCTCGCATCGGCAACAGGCATCATGTACGGCGACGCGATGCATGGGATGTCGCTCGGGCATTGGGAGGACGCGGACGTATTTGCATTCGCTGGAGAGGCCGGCGACGTGGTGCGGATCGACCTTAGGCCGCGCGACGTCGATGGCGAACGCCCCATTGTGGATCTCTACAACGCCGACTCGTCGTACTACCGCCGCGGAGTGCTCCGCGACCAAGAGAACGACTTGGCGCATGGCGGCTCAAGGATAGTAGCCGTGCTGCCCGAGACCGGCCAATACCATTTCGTCGTCGGCCCGGACCTGAGCGTCTGCTGCGACTACTCCGAGGGCGCCGGCGCGCTGTACGACGTGTCGCTGACGGTCGTCAGCAGAGCAACGCCCGACGCGACGGAACCCGGCGACCTGTTCGTAGACCTCCTCGCCAACAACTACTCGCCGTCGATAGCGCTCGATGGCGCCGGCAACCGCCACTACGTGTGGGCGAACCTCACCGGACAGAGCGGATTGCCGGGGGGCGGCCAAGCAACGACCCGGGGCCGACTCGCGCGCGGTGCGAACGGGGGATCGAGCGCTTCCGTGATGTATGCAAAGGTATCGTCCGATGGTCAGATGCTCGTGGCGCCGAGCATGGTCTCGCCGGCCGCTATCGTCGCCGGCGCGAGAAAGCCCTCGGCTAGCGCGAGCGTATCACTCGTAGCGGCAGGGGACGTGCGCCCGACGGTCGCCGTCGACAGCCGCGGATTCGTACACGTCGCATGGCTGTCCATGGGCTACGCCTACAACGACGTGCAGAACATAGTGCACCTCTGGTTCGACCCGGCCCAGGCTGCGAACGACGGCAGCACTCTGACAGACTCGGGCGTCGACTTGCGCGCCACTGTGCCGATCGTCGACAACGTCGGCGGCCTGTCGGCGAGCGAGTACGCATCGTGGGGCGAGGTTGGCCTGCGCATGCTGCTCGGTGACGGAGACCTGGTCCATCTGCTATGGGAACAGGAGTTTGCGATCCGATACGCCGTTCTCACACCCAACGGCAACCTGCTCAACGAGCCGTTCACGCTCGACACGTTCGAGGACGGGTTCAACAAGGGTCCCGACGCCGCGATGGACGGTATGGGCCGCGTGCACGTCGTCTGGAACCGCGGCGAACAGTCCATTCGGTACGCGATGCTGGTTCCCGGCGGACCAAGTGGCGAACTCTCGGGCGTCAAGCCGACGACCATCGGCGGCGAGAATGCCTGGGTGGGGCTGCCGACAATCGCCGTCGGCCCCCAGGGCGTGGTTCACGTGGCGTGGACGGAAGCCACCGAACCGCTCGAACGCGAGAACATCCGGCACGCGGAGGTGTTCTACACGCAGGTGCGGCCCGATCTGGCGCCTGCGGAGCGACCGGATGCCTCAGGAGCCAGCATCACAGCGTTCCGCGCGCGCATCGTCTCGGACGGGGACGACTGGCCGAGCGTGCAGCCGAATCTGATCGTTGGCGAGGACGGTGCTGTCTATGTCTCCTGGCACGAGTTCGGACAGGGCACCGGTACCACCGCATCTGCCCCGATGAAGGTCGCGGGGCGCGCGGGGCCGACCGACACCGGCATCCGTATCGGTCGCATCAACCCGGATGGCACGCCCACGGGCCCGGCGGCGGTAGTTGACGCCGAAGTGCCGTGGGCCGGCTGGCTCAGCGATCCGTCGCCGGTAGTCGTGGATGCCGACGGGATCGCGCACGTCGCGTGGACAACCGGGGCCGTGCAGGATTCGCTCGAGGGGATGTGGTACTACTTCAACAAGCTGCGCGTGCAGGAGATACCACTGCCGTTCATGACCGACCGGGCTCTTCAGTTGGTCGCCGTGAGGTGGGACGACGTCAAGGACGGCGCACAGCAGGCCGAGCCGAGGCAGATCGGGCGGGCAGCGCCCGGCGACACCGTCATGGTTGCGGTCTTCGCCAACTACTTCGCCGATCCGATCACCAGCATGGACGCCCACGTCGAATTCGATCCGACGGTGCTCGACGTCTCCCCCGATTGGTCGTTCATCTACTCGTCGTTCTCGACCAACGCTTTCAACGTGCAGAACGGTCGGATCGCCAGCTTCTCGGTGGCGTCCGGCGCACCCGTGCAGCTCGCGGGCCTCGACGTGGAAGGTTCCGAGCCCGCTGTGGCGTTCCTGGCGGTCGTCCGTGAGGAAGCCGCGCTGCTCACGCAGACTCCGCTGACGTTCGTGTACGATCCTGAGGGCGGCATGCGTACGATTGTGGACGAACGCCGAATCGCCGCGCGCGGCGCAGTGCTGAGCGTGGGACTCTTCGGCGATGCATCGGTTGACGGGAACGTCACTGCCTTCGACGCCTCGGCGATTCTGCAGAGCGTCGTGGGAGTCGTGGGCGAAGCGCAGTATCCCGGCCTGACGCCGGCTCTGTGCGACGTCAGCGCCGTCGGTGGCGTCACGTCGTACGATGCGTCGCTGGTGCTTCAGTACGCCGCGATGGCGATCGACGAGTTCCCGATCGAGCAACTGTCGAACGGGGCATGGCGCCCGGCGGGCAGCTCGGGACGCACGTATGCCGCGGGATTCGGTGCGCCCCGCATGGATGGCGAGCTGTTCCTGCTGCCGATACGAGTCGATCACCTGACCGGCATCGGATCGGGCATGGTTGAGTTCGACCTGCCGAGCGCGGTCGGCACTCTCGAAGCGGTGCGTACGCCCGATGGCACGGGGCTGGTGGCGTACAAGCGGGACGGCGACCACGTCGTCGCGGCGTTCGCCAACCCGGTTGTCGGGCCTGACGGCCGTGGCGGAGACGTGCTACAAGTCGTGATACGGGCCGGCGGCACGAACCTCGCCGGGGCGGTGAGGCTGACCCGAGTCGTTCTCAACGAAGGCGACAACACGGTCGACCTCGGCAACACCGAAGCCAGCCTGAGCGACTAGATCGGTTCCCCCGGAAGTGTACATGGCATCTTCACCATGGAGCATTTTCAGT
>CAZSJP010000314.1:0-6101 GCA_964606675.1 uncultured bacterium | reverse complement strand
AGCCGTCCGATGTCACAGCGTCGGATGGAGAGCAACAACAAGATAACCATCCGGCGACGCCGGGGGAAAGGTGGGCGCTCGGTCGGACAGCGCAATCCTCGAGCACGGCTGCAAAGCCACCGAACACATTTTCTTGTAAAGATTCTTATGGCACCCATTGATAGAGCACGAAGGGGGTTGTATATTCGTGATGTGGGTTGTGACTGCCCGCGCTGAGCGGCGCCTTGTCTGGGGGGGCGCCTTGTCGCAGGAATCACGTGCCTCCGCCCGGTCTAGCGGCTCGGAGCGGGGCGAAACCAGCGAGGCTGAAGACATGCCGGTCCTATCTCCGAGTGTGCAGGCCAAGAGGAAGTCGTCCGGTTGGGGTGCCGAGACGACCGCCACGCAAAGCGCGGCAGCTTCTTCCTCCGGGAACCGGGGTTCGCAGTCGGTCTCGGAGCAGCTCGCCGCGGCGACGCACGAGATGCGCACGCCGCTCACCGCGATCAAGGCCGGCCTGTCGCTGATGGTGGAGCAGAGCGAGGCCCAGGCCGGATCGAAGGAATTGCTCGAGCTGTGTCGACGTAACACCGACCACCTCATGGACCTCATCAACGACCTTCTCGACATCGCGCGCGTCGAGAGCACCGCCCCGGCTTCCGTATCCCAGGTCAGGCTCGACACAATGATCGGCGACGTCATTCGGGAGTTGGGTCCGATTGCCGACAAGCAGCGCGCTACAGTGGTCGCACAGGTCACGGACGGCTTGGTGGTGGCGGCTGTGCCGGACGACGTCCGCCGCGTGCTGACGAACCTGATCGGCAATGCGCTCAAGTTCTCTCCGGGCGGGCACGTCCACATCGACGCCGAGGCGCACGTCGATGGTACCGTTCTGAGCGTGCGAGACAACGGCATAGGCATCGCCCACGATCAGCTCGACACCGTATTCGAGCCGTTCGTTCAGGCCGATCGCAAGTCCAGTCGGCAGGGGTCGGGCCTGGGGCTGGCCATCGCGAAAGCGCTCGTGGGAAGGTATGGCGGGTCGATATCCGCCACCAGCGAGGTCGGCGTTGGGTCCTGCTTCACGGTCGTGTTGCCGGCGACGGGCTGACTCCATCTGTGCGCTGCCGCCGGTTGCAGCAACCCCGCCTCCAATACCCCGCTTCGGTGATCGACGCGGAGACAGTCGTTCCTAGACCGACGCGGGCACATCGCTCTCCGAGTCTATCAGCCAGTCGATGAGCCGTTGCTGCATCTCGCGAGCGACTGCCGCGTGGTCGTCGATGACGTTAACGGTCTCCCCGGGATCGTTCTCCAAGTCGAACAGCATGATCGGTTTCCAGCCCTCGGCGCGCACAATCGCCGCAGGCGTCGTCCCGCACCAGAGATTATCCCCCAACTTGTGATGATAGATGTACTTCCACTTCTCCGTTCGGATCGCTTTCACGGCGGTGTCGCTGTAGAGGTTGAACTCCATCGGGATTTGCTCGCGAACTTGCGGCTGGCCTTCCCACAGTGGCCGGAGGCTTGCAGAGTGGGGTCGCGCGGCTTCGGGGACCTCGATGCCGGCATGTTCGGCGATCGTGGCGAACACGTCGTTCATCAGCGCCATGCCGTCGGTCCGGACTCCATCAGGCAACGCGCCTCTGCGTCGCATCAGCAGCACCGAGCGCAACACCGGATCGAAAACGGTGAACATCTTGCCCCACATGTTGTGTTCGCCGAGGCTGCCCGCATGGTCGCTCATGATCACCAGCAGCGTGTTCTCACCGTAGCCGAGGCTGTCGACGGCGTCGGTCAGGATGCCGATGTACCTGTCGACGAAAGCGACCATGCCGTCGTAGAGGGCTACGGCCTGAGCTTTGTGGGCTGCCGGCATGTCGGGCGAATGGTTCGCCGGGCTGCTCATGTCGGGGCCGTCCCAGTCCGCTGCGGCGTACATCGCGTCGAACGGCGGCGGGGGCCTCCATGCGCCGTGGACGTCTTCGACGTCCGCCCACAGGAAGAACGGGCGTTCGCCGTCGTTCTCCTTGAGCCACCTGATGACCGACGCCACATCCTGCGCGATTTCGCTGCCGGCTTCCCGATCGCCGCAGCGGGGCATCTCTTCGGCGATATCCCATGGCTTCGCGCCCGCACGGAATGCGTCGTCGGACAATCCGTTCTCGATGAACCCACGTTCCAGCCCTGGTGGGAACGCGCCCCTGCGCGTGGCTGCGGTGCGGTATCCGGCATCGCGCAAGAGTTCGGTGAGCGTTATCTCGGTATCCGGCAGCGGACGGCTGTTGATCCGCATCCCGCACGTGTGAGGATCGCGCCCGGTGAGTATGCTGGCTCGTGAGGGGTGGCTCGACGGCATGTGCGCGAACAGATTGCGGAAGAAGACCCCTTCGTCCGCCAGGCGTTTGAAGCCGGGCGTCGGCTTAGCAGGCGGGCCCCACGGTTCGAGGCGGTCCGGGCGGAACGTATCGATCATGAACAGGATTATGTTAGGGCGTTTCATCGTAGATGCGGCCTCTCTACGTGGTGGCGCGAGCGTGTCAGATGAACTTCGGCATCACGGTTTCTGCGCCCGGCCTGCGGTCTGGCGACTGCCGGCCTGCCACAAGAGCGTCCGGGCAGTCGATTGAACGAAGCATATCGAGATACCTCTGGTGCATCTCGGCGAGCGCGTCGGGGTCCGACTCGGCCAGATCGTTCCGCTCGTCGGGGTCGGTCTGGCGCGCGTAGAGCTTGTGCGGGCCCTCGTCGCCGCCGTTGACGTAGATCCACTCGCTTGTGTAGAGTGTCGCCGGCGAGCGGCATTGGTCGTCCTGGATCATCGTATGCGACGACACGGCCCAGTCTCTGACGCGATCGGTTTCGCCTCGCACCAACGGCACCAGCGACTGCCCTTGCACGCGCTCGTGAATCGGGACGCCGCACATGTCGAGTATCGTCGGCATGATGTCCGGCGGTTGCACGAACGCGTCGGTCCGGCCCGGGTCGATGCCGGGGGCACGGATCAGCAATGGGGTCCGCGTCAGTTCGCAGTGGAGCGGATACCGCCCGATGATGCGGTCGTCGCGATCGAGATGCACCTTCCCGATGAGTCCGTGGTTCGCGTGGTAGAACCCGTGGTCGGTCGTGACGATCACCGCCGTCGAATCGTGAAGATCTAGGCGGTCGACGGCCCACAGCAGATGGCCCACCCACGCGTCGACCATGGTCACCATCGCGGCGTATCGGGCGCGCATGTGCCGGACCTCGCGTTCGGTGCAGTAGCCTTCCGGCTCGTAGGCCGGCTCGAGCACGATATCGCCGTCGTAGTTCGGGTCGTACCGGTCGACGTACGAAGGCGGCGGGAACCATGGCTCGTGCGGGTCGAACGTGTCGGCATAGAGGAAGAACGGTCCGTCGTGTGCATGCCGCTCGAGCAGCCGCGCGGCATCACCCATCGTTCGGGCGCAGAAGTAGTCCGACTCGTGCACGCGGGAGGCGTTCTGCCCGACGTATCCGAGCACGCGTTCGGCTCGCCTCAGCTTCTCCGGTGCGGCGGGCAACGTCATCTCGACGCCGGGCCGACCCGGCGGCACAGGCTCGTCCCAATGCTTGTGCTGCACGACGTGTCGGAAGCCTTCGCAATATTCCGGTCGGTTGAGCGCGGGCGTGTCCGACACCATCAGCGTCTGGTAGCCGTTCGCCGCCATCGCCGGCGCTAGCCGCGGGTCGTCCGAGTGTGGGGCGTCCCACCGCTGGTACGGGAACGTGAACCGGCCGGTGTGCATGTCCTGTCGGTTGGGACCTGTCGGGAACGATGCGGTGTAGGACTGGTCGAACACGGCCGAGGCCTCGGCCAGCCGGTCGAGATTCGGCGTCGAAGCGAGTCCGTCGTAGCATCCGAGGTGGTCGCGACGAAGCGTGTCGCAGACGATGAGGACGATATTCACGGTGACGACCCCCCGATCTTAGGCTGTGGCGCGGCATCGCGAAGAGTACCATTGGGCGGTGCCGAGGGAGAAGGGGCGCTCGGTCCGGCGAGCCAGAGTGTCGGCGGCCGAGCGGCCGAGACTGGACTCCAATTCGGCCCGTCGATACATTTTTCTATCGTTGCCGAGTGCGCTCGGCGATGGACTTCTCCGGCCACGGCATTGGTCTGGCCGGGTTGTCGACACACCCCGGTAGACTCCCGGCAACCGATATCCCTCGCGGCTATCCGTCACAGACGCGGCAACTGTTGAAAGGCACGATGCGATGCCGACGATAATGTCGAAACAGACGCTCGCCCCGAACGTGTATCGGCTCGAAGTCGATGCGCCGCTCGTGGCCGAACGGCGCAGACCGGGGCAATTCGTGATGGTCCGTGCCGACGATCGCGCGGAGAGAATCCCGCTTACGATCGTCGACAGCGACCCGGTCGCCGGCACCGTCACTCTTGTCGTGCAGACGCTCGGCGAAGGCACGCGTATGCTCTGCGAGATCGAGATGGGCGAGGACATCCGCGACGTCGCGGGGCCGCTCGGCATGCCCACCGACATATCCTACGTCGGCGAGGCGGCTTGCGTCGGGGGTGGAATCGGCGTGGCCCCGCTCTACCCGATCGCGCGGGGCCTCGCGGAGGCGTCCAACAAGGTCACGTGCTTCATCGGCGCGCGAACCAAGGACCTCATCATCCTCGAAGACGAGATGGGGGCCGTGGCATCCGAACTAGTCATCGCCACGGACGACGGCAGCTATGGATTCGACGGATTCATCCCGCAGGCGCTTGGGCAACGTCTGGAAGAGGGCTACAAGCCGGACCTCGTCGTGGCCATCGGCCCCTTGCCCATGATGCGCGCCGCCGCCGAGGTAACGAGGCCGTATGGCATCAAGACCGTGGTCAGCCTCAACCCGATCATGGTCGACGGCACCGGCATGTGTGGAGGGTGCCGCGTGACGGTGGGCGGCGAGAGAATGTTTGCGTGTGTGGACGGTCCGGAGTTCGACGGGCACCTCGTCGACTACGACGAACTGGGCAGCCGGCAACGCACCTACCACGACCAGGAATCCTGCAAGATACAACAGATACGGACCTGATTCGGCGGGCCACCCCGGAGACTTGTCTCGGATAGGCGGCTCAGTCGGTCGAAGACGATCCCACCAAGGACGGATGCCAGATGGCAGACAAACAAACGACGCGCAAGGCCACGCCGAAGGCGCCGCGAAACAGTATGCCCGAACGCCCCGCGCAGGAACGCGCGAGAGACTTCAACGAAGTCGCCACCGGCTATCGGGTCGAGGCGGCGTTGGCCGAGGCGAAACGCTGTTTGCAGTGCAAGAAGCCGTTGTGCATACAAGGGTGCCCCGTTGCGATAGACATCCCAGCCTTCGTCGATCTCATCGCTCGGCAGGACTACTCCGCCGCCGCCAAACGCATCAAGCGCGACACGAACCTTCCGGCCGTGTGCGGGCGTGTATGCCCGCAGGAGACCCAGTGCGAACAGACGTGCATCGTCGGAAAGAAGCAGGAACCGGTGGCCATCGGCTACCTCGAGCGTTTCATCGCAGATTGGGAGCGCGAGCACGACCAGATGAGCGTGCCGGAACTCGCCGCGACGACGGGGAAGCGGATCGCCGTCGTCGGGTCCGGGCCTGCCGGGCTTTCCGTATCCGGCGAACTGGCGCGCCTCGGGCACGACGTCACCATCTACGAAGCGCTGCACGAGCCAGGAGGAGTCCTCGTCTACGGGATCCCCGAGTTCCGCTTGCCGAAGGAGATCGTTCGCGTCGAGGTCGAGCAGCTCAGCAAGATGGGCGTCGATATCGAGCTTAACGTCGTCATCGGTCAGACTCTGACGGTGGACGAGCTGTTCGACGACGGCTTCGACGCGGTCTTCGTCGGCACCGGCGCGGGACTGCCGTATTTCCTGGACATCCCCGGTGAGAATCTGAAGGGCATCTACACTGCCAACGAGTTCCTGACGCGCGTGAACCTGATGAAGGCGTACCGTTTCCCCGAGTACCACACGCCGGTGTTCGTCGGAGATCGCATCGCCGTGTTCGGAGGCGGCAACACCGCGATGGACGCTGCCCGGACGTCGTTCCGCATGGGGCCGGAGTCGGTCAAGCTCATCTACCGTCGCTCGGAAGCCGAGATGCCCGCT
>CAZSJP010000313.1:0-6132 GCA_964606675.1 uncultured bacterium | reverse complement strand
CCTCAGTAGTCAGCGTCGATCTGCTGCCCGCTACGTCGAGCTGGATGACCTCGCGTCGGGCTACCACAACGACGCCCTCGACTTCCACAGCGGTTTCCGATAGCGAGAAGTCCAGCGGTGTAGTGCGGTCGATGTTGACGCGCACCTCCGTCATCGTGATCGGTGCATAGCCGAGGAGGGAGGCTGTTACGTTGTGGGAGCCGGGTGGAACACCTATAATGAAATAGTGGCCGTTGGCGTCGGTGACCCCGCCCAGCCTCAGCCCCTCTACTCTCACTCCGGCGCCGGGGATGGGCACATTCGAGGCCTTGTCGACGACACGACCCGCGATCTTCCCCGTCGTGGTGGCCCACGACGGGCTGCAGATCGCCCCGAGAAGCACCATCAGTGCGATGATCGGTCGGGTACCGGTTGGAAGGCGATGGTTCATCGCTATCTCCCCCTCGCCACCACTACCATCCTCCGCATCAGCCCCTACGCCCACCGCATGCGCCACGTGCATCGTCGAGTTCACCGACCGGCGGCGGTCACGCCGGAAGGCACGGGGCAGGGCCACACCGAGAACCTACGTCGGACTGGCCGATGCGGCAACACGTTCCGTGTCCCGGTTGTGGTCGCGGCGGAGGCTTGTAGCGAACGGCCGTCGACATGGGATCGCGATGCGTTCTGCCGGCTAGAGCTTCTGGGCTCCAGCGCCAATTTGACAGAGGCGCCGTTCTCTCCGAGAACTCCCGTGGCGTGGACATGGGCCATAAAGATGCTTTGGCCGCGGATGGCGGCGACGCGGACGGTGCGGGTTCGCGTTCGTTGCCTCTG
This sequence comes from uncultured bacterium, assembly GCA_964606675.1. Taxonomy (GTDB): domain Bacteria; phylum Latescibacterota; class MWCZ01; order MWCZ01; family MWCZ01; genus CAZSJP01. The sequence goes on along the minus strand of CAZSJP010000313.1, from coordinate 5,316 downwards.
GGCACGTTGCGAAATCCCCGGCCGTTGCTCCAAGATCAAGGTGGGGCAGGCATTCCTGCCTGCCCGGCGTTAGCCCACTTCGTGGGCTTTGGGGGATTGAGGCGCAATCTCCTGACGTGCCCACAAGGGCACGATGGTGGCGCCTGGCGAGGGCGATTCATCCCGGCGTGAACGCTCAGAAAGAGACCCGGAACGCCAGCGAGTACATCCTGGGGTTCAGGAACAGCGCCCACTCATCGTGGTCGGGGAGGACCGCGTAGTCGGGGTAGTCCCCGATACGATCGTTGCCCGGGTTCCCATTCTCGTCACGCCAGGTCTCGATGGTAACGTCCCTGATCGGGAAGTGAAGCGACTTCATGTAGTCGTCCCACTCTCCGCTGGTCATTCCGAACTGCGACACAGATTTGTACCCGAATATGTTCGAGACGGTGAGCGATACGGTCGCCTTGGCGCGTCCGTACGATAGGCCCTTCTCCACGGCAAGGCCGGAGGTCCACGTGTCCCGAGTTCGAACGTTGAGAGGTGGTGGCGGCCATTCCGCCGCAGGGTTATACGTCCGGAGTTCCCCTTGTGAGAAACTCATGTTGAGCATCAGCGCCCACTCTTCGGCGACAATAGCCGGGATGCCGTACGGCGAGAACCCCGGGGGCGTGTGCAGATTGACGTACCACGACCATGCCGGCTCGGCCAGCGAAGTCACCTGGTACGGCGATTCCCGCTCGTCGTCCTTGCCCAGCTTGTCTTTCTCGAGGAAGCCGACGCTACCGTAGTCTCTCAACGACATTTCGCCCTGGAACCACCCCGTGAGGAAACGTCCGATGCGCTTCTGGATGCGCAGCTCGAAGCCGCGGACCTGTTCGTACCCTTTGTTCGTCGGCACACGTCGGGAGTTCATGCCGGGCGCCCTGTACCTGACGTAGCCGATGGTGCGGATCACGTCCTTGTAGTAACCGGCCAGACGCAGCAGGTACTGTGGCTGGGTTCTCCAACCGAAGAGCCACGAGTAGAAACCGTTCGTGAGCTGTTTCTCCACGGCCAATTCGTACATGATCGTCCTTGGGAAGTCCAGCTCTGGAGCGGGGCTGGGGCTCGCGCCGTTGCTGCTGGAGCCGTAGGTGTAGCCGTACACATGCGCCGTCGCCGGAAAGGTGTGGAAATGGCCGTAGTTGAAGTAGACTTTGCTACTCTGGCTGAGAGGATGCGAGATTGCCAGGCGCGGCGATAGCCTCGTCCGGGATCTGGCCTCGCTGATCCCGTACCAACTGCTCGTCCCAACCAGGTTCACCTGGTTGGTGTCGAGCCAGTGGGTCAGGTCGTGATCCACAAGGTAAGGCCAAGCCATGTCCTTTCCCCAGATATGCGTGTAGGGGTTCCCCGCGTCGTACACGTTCGCCCTCGAGTCGAAGTGGTCCAGCCGTAGACCCGCGTTAAGGAACATCCCCTCGTATTCCAGCCTGTCCTGGATGTACGCGCTGATTGAGATCGGAGCCTTGTCGTACCACTCGAACCTGGGAAGATCGAACACTCTGTCGAGCACACGCTGGGTGTACCGGCTGATGGCCGTCTCGAAGCCGCTCTTCAGCTGATGGTGCGGCGATACCTGGCTAAGTAGGAACCCGCGCAACTTGTAGCTGTCGTACGTCGATGAGTCAGTGTTGGTGCCGGCCGCGCCCAGGTTGTACTGTAGCTGTGTCTTAGGGGAGTTCTCATCCGGGAATACGTGGTCGGGGCCCTGATGTCCCCACGGGGCAGCGGCCAAAGAGTCTTTGCTGTAGGCCGTACCCAGGCTGCTCCAGTTGTTGCCCTTGGCGGCGTCCCAGACGAAGACGTCGGAGTAGTCCGACGGCCGATGCGCGATGTCGGCGAACTCGGGGTTCAGGCCAGACTCCCAGTGGCCTCCCACGCCAGCGAAGCTGTATCGCAGCGGCCATATGCCGAGGTTGTAGTCGTTGCGTTGGTAGTCGAAGCTCAGCTCGTACCGCGTTCTCGATGAGAGGACGTGCGTGAACGTGACTCCGCCTAGCAGGTATCTGTTGTTCACCGGATTCCAACGGTAGAGCGCGTACTTGTTGAACGCACCGTCAAGCCTCACGGTGTTCGGATTATTGGGGTTACTTATGTTCGGCGCGCCGCTAGTCCAGCCACCGCGCACGAGCGACGTGCTCGGACCAATGCCGGACTCGGCCGTGTGCATTCCCATCACAGAGATCTTGGCAGATTCGCCCAGCCGGTAAGTCATCGTAAGCTGCTCGGTACGGTCATTGTAGGCCTGTCGCGCCGATCTCAGGTAGTACGGCAGATGGCTGCCGCGATGGGAAGCGGTGAAGCTCAACCCCTCAACGAGCGGTACGGGTCCGCCAACTGAGAGATCGACAGTGTACCCGTGCTCGCTCGCATAGTCGTCCGCGGTGAATGGGTGCCGGATGCGCCAGAACTCGCGCTTTTGCTTGGCCCTGTTGAGGCTGTCGGCGTACGAGTCCTGACCCCCCGCGTGGCGCATCCAGCCACCCACTCCGGAGCGTCCCTCGCTGCCCCACACCGTATCCAGCCTCGAAAAGGTACCGCTCCAGATTACGAGTGGGGTCGTGAGCGACTCTTCCGAACCGAATGCCTGGTACTCCTTCGTGTTCTCACCGTAGACCGCCGCGTCCCCCCAGTGCCGTTTCTGCGCGGGGTCGAACACGGAATGCAGCGTGAACCAGTAACGGCGTGGGTCGTCTATGGTGACAACGTTGATGATGCCGGAGCGAGCGTTACCGTACTCGGCGTTGAAGCCGCTTGTGAGTATCTGGACCTCCTGAACGGACGTCAGCGGAATGTGCGCGGTCGAGAACGTGTTGAGGCGGCTGTCGGTCATCGAATGGCCGTTGATCGTCAGCTGCGTCTCTTCCGGAAGCCCACTTCGAATGGACGTCCCGGAAACCCCCGGCTCCCGATCCATGGCTTCGCCCAGGGTCGTGACCGCGGGCAGTTCGAGGATCTCCTCAGTAGTCAGCGTCGATCTGCTGCCCGCTACGTCGAGCTGGATGACCTCGCGTCGGGCTACCACAACGACGCCCTCGACTTCCACAGCGGTTTCCGATAGCGAGAAGTCCAGCGGTGTAGTGCGGTCGATGTTGACGCGCACCTCCGTCATCGTGATCGGTGCATAGCCGAGGAGGGAGGCTGTTACGTTGTGGGAGCCGGGTGGAACACCTATAATGAAATAGTGGCCGTTGGCGTCGGTGACCCCGCCCAGCCTCAGCCCCTCTACTCTCACTCCGGCGCCGGGGATGGGCACATTCGAGGCCTTGTCGACGACACGACCCGCGATCTTCCCCGTCGTGGTGGCCCACGACGGGCTGCAGATCGCCCCGAGAAGCACCATCAGTGCGATGATCGGTCGGGTACCGGTTGGAAGGCGATGGTTCATCGCTATCTCCCCCTCGCCACCACTACCATCCTCCGCATCAGCCCCTACGCCCACCGCATGCGCCACGTGCATCGTCGAGTTCACCGACCGGCGGCGGTCACGCCGGAAGGCACGGGGCAGGGCCACACCGAGAACCTACGTCGGACTGGCCGATGCGGCAACACGTTCCGTGTCCCGGTTGTGGTCGCGGCGGAGGCTTGTAGCGAACGGCCGTCGACATGGGATCGCGATGCGTTCTGCCGGCTAGAGCTTCTGGGCTCCAGCGCCAGTTTGGCAGAAGCGCCGTTCTCTCCGAGAACTCCCGTGGCGTGGACGTGGGCCACAAGAATGCTTTGGCCGCGGATGGCGGCGACGCGGACGCTGCGGGTTCGCGTTCGTTCCCTCTGGGCACGTTGCGAAATCCCCGGCGCGATGGCTCCGATGCCGCCGTAGTGGCTCAAGCCGAACCCGTTCAACCCGACAACCACTCTCACGTATCGCGCAGGCGCCCAGGGCGATGTCAGCTTGAACCTCTTGAGCCTGTCGGCCCAACTCGTGCGGCGACTCGTCACCAACCAAGCGCATGAGCCCGGCACGCACAGCGCGGTCTGGAACGGCCTCGACAACGCCGGCCGTCCCCTCGCGACAGGCACGTGTCTCGTGAACATGAGCGCGCCGACCCGAACGTTGGCCGAGAGGGTGACGCCCGTCCGCTAGCCGCATGTCGGCAATCCTTTCGGCGCCCCGCTGGCCGTGGCTCAAACTGCTGCACGGCCACCGGGGCGTCTTCGTGTCAGACGACTAGGCTCCACGGTTCCGCGGGCGCGAGACGGCGACCGTGGCCAACCGGCCGCTTGACCGTTTGTTCGACCGGGTATACCTTTTCTTGGGGAGAGGGAGTGGCTAATTTCCCAGAAGCTCGGCGATAGGGAGGATCGCAGTGGGGCGCCTTGCCGGTATCGTCACAGCATCGTTCGTAGCGGCGGCAATCACAGCCGCGCTCGTCACGGCGCCACGGGAACCCAATGCCATCGTCGATCCGGTTCGGGCGTTGCAGTATGCCGGCCGCGACTCGATCTCGGTCCGCGTACGGGCTAGGACATCGCCCAGCTTGCTCTCAGCCCTGGCTCGATACTCTCGAGGAACATCCCTCCCGGAGGAGACGTCCGTTCGTGTGTCGATCTCAGTTGACTCGATCGGCGGACTGCCCCGTGTCGCCGAGGCATTCGAGCGTAGCGGCGGAACGGTTAGCGGCATTCACCGCATCGGAAGGCTCGTGTTCGGCTCGATCGAAACGGCCTTGTTGGCCGCCGCCGTCGACGCTGCACCCCGAGACGCAATTACGTTCCGGCTGGCTTCGGCGATGACGGCAGCGGTACCCTCGTCGGTCGGGAGCGGCCAGACCCATCCGGCCACGTCGGGCCCCGAGAAATGGCTTAGCCCGCTATACGATTCGCTCGGCATCCTCGACATGTGGCAGCAGGGCTACACCGGCAGAGGCGTGCGGATCGGTTTCGTCGACACGGGCTACGATCACCAGCATCCTGCCTTTGCCGGGCGGGTCGTCGCCGAAAGAGACTTCGTTCCCGCGTCGTTCGAGGTACACCATGGCGCTACTTTGGCGCCCGATAGTTTGTGCAACCTCGGCGACGGCGAAGACGACGACATTGCCGACGACATCTTCGGCCATGGTACGCTGATTCTCGGGGTAGCTGCCGCGAACGGCGCGGGAGATGAACGGCTGGGAGTCGCTCCCGGAGCGTCCTACTACGTCGCCAAGCACTCGGGGAGCCCGGACGTCGACTGCGGCTCTCTATCCTCGTGGGGCGAGTGGACCATCGCGGCGATCAACTGGCTGGTGGACCCGGACGGCGACGGCGACTCGGCGGACGGTGTCGACATTATTAGCCTGTCTTTCGCCAGCC
>CAZSJP010000312.1:0-6134 GCA_964606675.1 uncultured bacterium | reverse complement strand
CGTACGTTCGCCGGTGCACGTGGTGAGGACAACGTCATGACACATCACATCTAGTGGCCCGCGTGGCCGCCGCAGGCGGCAACCGCGGACGTTAGGAGTTCCGTTCGGGAAGTCCGGGGTGTGAGAGTTCCGGCGTCACTCGGTCGGGAACGCGCCCTCGAACGCGAAATCGCGCGCGGGGCGCCGGTCCGACGGCTTCTCTCGCGCGCGCAGCCGCTCGGGCAAATCTTCGACGCGCCCCGGCCTACCAACCGCCACCATCGCCTGAACGTCGTATTCGGCCGGCACACCGAGCACGTCTCTTGAACGGGGCTTGTCGAAACCGGCCATGCAGTGGACCACCAACCCCATGCCGACCCCCTGCATCGCGAGACTCACCCACGCGGCGCCCGTATCGAACGAGTGCGTCGCCGATGGCCGGCCCGTCCTCTCGAATGTGTTGCGGGATAGCACCGCCATCAGCACCGCGGCGTTCTTCGCCCATTCCTGGTTACCCGGCACGAGCAAATCGAGGAACGCGTCCCAATGCTCGGAGCAGGTCGGCGCGTACAGGAATCGCCACGGCTGCTCATTCATGGCCGACGGCGCCCATCTCGCTGCCTCGAACAGACTGCCGAGGTCTCCGGCAGACAGCGATTCTCCCGACATGGCCCGCGGCGACCAGCGCTCGCGTATCAGCGGATTGATCTCCGAATCGGGTTTGCGATGGTCCAGCACGTCGATATCCAGCAGCATATCTACCTCTTCCATCGATCAAGGCGTTGTCAGGTAGACGCCCGAGCTGCCGGACGTCACTACGGTCGCCGAGGGCGACCAGCGCTCGAGTATGAACGGAGCAACCTCGGACTCGGCCACTCGGTGCTCGTGTACGTCGATATCCAGCAGCATGCTCGTATCCTCCGTCGAGTCCGTGTTTGCGAAGCCGCCTGCGAAACGCGTGGTGCTCCTCGCGTTCGGAGGGGGCTCGCGCCGGGCGCTCACGCAAGATCGAACAGCAGCAACTCGGCCCCTTCCGACGCTTCGAACGCCAACGCGGTCTCATCGCTAACCGCCGCGCCGTCGCCCTCGGCCAAGTCGATTCCGTTGAGTCGCGCAGAGCCGCGCAGAGCCTGCACCCACGCATATCGCCCGTCGGCGAGAGTATACTCCATCCGCTCATCGGGGCCCAAGATCGTTGCGTAGATAGTCGCGTCCTGATGCAACGTGAGGGAACCATCGCGACCATCCGGGGAGACTATCGGCAGCCAACCGTCTCGCTTCTCGTCGTCGGGGAACGGGCGCTGATCGTAGCTCGGCTCGTGCCCAGCCCGATCGGGAACAAGCCAGATCTGGTAGAGATGCACCTGCCCTTCGTCGGGCGCGGCGTGCTCGCTGTGAGTGATGCCGGTTCCGGCGGTCATCTGCTGGACTTCGCCACGGCGGAGCCGCTCGGTATGTCCCATGCTGTCTCTGTGCTCCAGCGCACCTTCGAGGACGTAGGTAACGATCTCCATATCGTTGTGCGGGTGTGTGCCGAAGCCACGCCCGGCCTCAATCCTATCGTCGTTCATCACCCGCAGGGCGCGGAACTCCATGTGCGCCGGGTCATAGTAGGAGTTGAATGAGAAAGTGTGGTATGTATCGAGCCAGCCAGTGTTTGCGTGACCTCGCTCGTCGTGCTTGCGTATCCGTATCATGTCGCCTCCCAAGCGGCTTTCGACCATGTCGACGTCGCGACGTGGTCAGTGGTCAGGGAACATCGCTCGGAGGGTGTCGCGTTCCTTCGAATGTCGTCCGCCGGCGCGCACGTTGGGAGTAGTCCACTCCGTGGGCTTTGGGAGTCTCCTACGGAAACTCCGGGGGCCCTGGTGTGACAGGGCCGGCTGCTCTCATGGTTAGTACGTAGCCGCTCACCGCCTGGTCGCCCCTGCTTCTCGCGTATCGGACCCTACCTCAGCAACGTCACCCGTCGAACGCTCACTGTGCTCCCGCCGACTTCGCCATTCTGCCACCGCCGAGTTTGCCCCGCCAACTCGTAACGTCCGCGTCATCACCGTCGAGTTCTCGAAGAGAACTCGCAACGTCGCCAAAGGGGACGAACTACATCCACTTGTCCGTCACGTTGTCCAAATCGCCGGCCTTGACGCTCTCGCGGAACTCGTCGGTGATGAGAGCGACGTAGAGCTGTGCCACGTTCGTCCTATCGGAGCGGAACAGCACCACGCGTCCATCCTGGCTGACCGTCGGATGCGGGTGGCCGTACTCGACGTGATCCAGCGTCGCGCCCGGATGACAGAGCGTCCTGAAGCGCCTGGTCGGAACGTGGATGAGCTGCAGGCCGCAGTCGGGGTAGTTCGTGTCCGAGACGATCCACTCGCCATCGTGCGATGCTCCTGAATGCCAGAAATACGGGCCTTCGACTAGCTTGTACGGGTCCTTGCCCTCTTCGGATATCCAGATGCACCGTTCGGGCGGGAGACCGCAGCCCTGAACCGCGGACCTGGTTCCGAGCAGCGTCGCGTGCGCGAACTGCCACGCCCCGAACGGCCGCCCGTCGCCACCGTCCTCGTCCGTCGTCCATTGGCTGATCTTCGGCCCGGTGTTAACGATCCGCCTTGAGCCGCTCTCGGTCACCTCGGTATCGTACTTCACCTTGCCTCGCTGTACGAGTAGGCGGGGTTCCGACTGCAGACACCCGGAGATGCCCCCATCAAGCTCAATGTCGTCGACGGCGCCGCTCTCAAGATCGACGCGCACGGTGCCCGGCGTGGCGCCTCCACGGTTGATGAACAGCCGCGTGCCGGACGCGGAGAACAGAATGCGGCCGAACATGCACCCATCCGGGCAAACGTCTTCCAGCGTGCACAGGTCTTCGACATCGCCGGTCTCCACGTCGACTGTGCAGAGGTCGGTGCCCCATATCGCGTAGATGGTCGTGCCGTCGAGAGTGAGCGCCGCCGGCGATCGTCCGTAATAGCCGCCCTTCTGGTGGACATCGCCGCGTTCGGTGAGCTGGAACAGGTTCAGCCCGTCGGTATCGCAACGGAAAAGGTCCCACGGAGCGTTGCGGCTGGCCCAGCGCTGACAGAAGAAGACGGCGCGCCGGTTGTCCGGTGTGATGCTGGGCCACTCATACGTGAAGTGCCCGCTCGGCAGCGGATAGCTGGTGATCTGGATGACCTTGATGCCCGTGGTCGGGTCGATGCGCTGGATGCGTTCGCTTCCCAATGGCGTGCGTAGCATTGTGGTTGTCTCCCATGGGTCTGTTCCGGTACCGGTCCATCGTGATTCTTCCGTCGGCTGCGTTTCCCCAGAGCTTGTATCTTCGTGCAGCGATGGCGGTCAGTCGACCGCTGCGCCCTGACGTCGAAGCTCGTCACGAACGTCGCCTGGGTCCAGTTGTCGCGGTGACCGCTTACCGAGCGCCGCGAGCGCGCCTGCTACGCCTGCGGCGTGGCCGACCGCCCCGACGGTGCCGTGATAATGGATGAAACGACACGCCGGCTTGCCCGTGACGAGCAGGCCGTCGAGGCCGATTGGTAGCATGGCTGCGTATGGCAACATCCAGCCGTCGGCAGGCTGCCCTTGGTCGGGATGTCCCATCACGCGTATCAGACGATCCTCGCGGTCGGGGCCGCCGTTCTCGATGTCGTGCCACGTCACGTCGTAATCGGTGAAGCCGCCGAGCTCCTTGGAGAGTCCCATCGATCGCGCGATGTGGGGGTGCACGTCTTCCAGGCGGGCCCTCTCGAATCCGGGCACGAACCTCCGGAACATGTCATGAGTCAGCCACTGCACGTGCCGCAGCCCCATGATGCCTTGCGACATCCGCAGCGGATCGTCCAGCTGGGCACCGCAATATTGCTCCGCACGCAACCAGTACGTACCTCGTCCCTCCCGGTCGTAGTAGAACAGGCTGTCGCCCCGATCGGAGCGACCGAGCTCCCTGTAGGCATCATCCTCGGCTATGGCGCGCTCTCGCACCGCCGTGAACCCCCAGAACGGCAGCGGCACCCCGCGAGCGACCAGAGCCGACAGCGCCGCCGCATCCGTCGCACAGGTCGTATCCATACCGTCAGGGCCGACTGTTATGTCGTCCGGATGCTCGCACGCATATCCGATCAGTTGCCCGATATCGACTCCGCTCACGTGGGGATGTGTGCCGAAGTATGACCCGCAGTGCGGGAACGGGCATCCCGACGCGGCGGCCGCAACGGCGGTGGGTGTCGCGTCGACGACGACGGAGCCAGCGACTGCGTATGGTCCGTACAGGCCATGTGCGATTACGCCGGTAACGGCGTTTCCTTCCAGCATCGCGCCGGTGATCGGGCATTCAACGACGACCGTCACGGCCTCCTCTCTGCAGAGGGATCGGAGCACGTGGCGGAAGGCGCCTCGATCGAGCCAGGCGTATGACTTCCATGCGGCACTCATGCCGAGCGGAGCCAGAGCCGAGTCGTATCCATCACGCTCAAGCACGCCGGCGTCGACCCGGGTCCACGACGGATCGGAATCCCCGAGTTGGACGGTGCGTTGGATGATCTCCCACGGCAGGCCCTTGATGACCTGGCGTCCCGCGTCGCCGAACACAGCGTCGAGCCCGAACGTGTATATCTCCGCAGCCTGCCCGCCGAGCAGGCCGTCGCGTTCCACGATGGCGACGCTCGCGCCCGCTCGTGCCGCCGCCACGGCCGCGCACACACCGGCGAAGCCACCGCCCGCCACTACAACGTCCACCTCAAGCGCAACCGGGACATCTTGGGGCGCAGTTCGATAGAGCTTGCGAGCCATTGCTTGTGTTCCCCATGTTCGGGTCGTCACCGCCGAGTTCTCGGAGAGAACTCGTAACGTCCGCGTCGTCGCTATCAGCGACGTTAGCGGACGACGCTTTCGCGGAACTCGCCCGCTATGTGCGCGACGTACACTTGCGACACGCCGGTTCTGTCCGAGCTGAAAACGCAGACCCGCCCGTCCGGGCTGAGGCCGGGATGTGGATGACCGCGCTGGGAGTGGTCCTGGCTGGCTCGCGCGTGACAGAGCGTCCGGAACCGGCGTGCGGGGATATTCACCAATTGCAGACCGACGTCCGGCCAGTTCGTATCGGCCACCGTCCACTCGCCGTCGAATGAGCCACCCGCGTGCCAGAAATACGGCCCCTGCGCCAGCTTGTAAGGCTCGCCCCCGTCGCCGTCGATCCATATGCAGCGGTCGGGGGGAACGCCGGTGCCCTGGATCAGCCCCGTCGTGCCCAGCATCGTCGAGTGGCCGAAGTTCTGCGTGGTGCTCACCCGTCGCGCGTCGCCACCCTCGAGGTCGGTGCTCCACAGGCTCTGGGAATCCTCGCGCGTGTTGGTGACACGGCGCGAGCCGTCCGGGTTCTCCACAATCTCCAGCTTCCTCAGATTCCTGATGATGACGAGACGATCGCGTCGGTAGTCGTAGCCGTAGAGCTTCGTGTCGGCTCCGAACTCGGTCGCCTCGCCCGTCGCGAGGTCGTAGCGGACGAGCATGCCTGTCTGGCGCACCTTGTCCTTCACCGACAAGAACACTCGGTCGTTGCCCCCGGCGAGCGATATCCCGGCGCTCATCGGGAGTGAGGCGACGTATCGCTCGTACGAGGGAACGTCCTCGGTCCGACCGGTCTCGACGTCGATGCGGTAGAGGACCGTGTCGCCCGACCACGTCGCATAGACGTATTTGCCGTCCAAAGATAGACGCACGGAAGGCGTCCCGGCGTCGTCGTCGCGCTCGGTGAGCTGGAACAGATTCAGGCCGTCGGTGTCGCACCGGAACACATCTACCGGCGCCGACCGGGACGCCGTTCGCTGGCACCTGACGATGACGCGTCGGTTGTCGGGCGTGACGCTCGGCCAGTCGTAGTTGAGGTGCTCGCTCGGCGTCGGGTACGACGTGATCTGGACGACCTCGACGCCGGTCTGCGGGTCGATGCGCCGTATCCGTTCGCTGGCGAGCGGCGTGCGGAAGATGGCCGATCTCCTTGTGCGCGTCGGTCGGCGTCGGGCCCCAGGCTGAAGCCTGGGGCCGCGGATACAAAGTCTCCTTCGGAGACTGGATTACCGTGTCGCAGCGTACCAGTCGCCGGCGTCGGCAACACCGACGGGCGGTGACTTCGCATTGTCAGCCCGCGACTTCAG
>CAZSJP010000311.1:248-6138 GCA_964606675.1 uncultured bacterium | reverse complement strand
CGATCGGCGAGGAATACACTTTGGCGCTAGCGGTCTACGCGATGCGACGCCGGCAGCCGGGCGGACCGGTCGTAGTGAACGTGTCGACGAGCCGCATGATCGACGACCTGGGTAAGGAACTCGGCTTCGACGTGTATCGAACGCCGGTTGGTGAGATCAACGTGGTTGAAGGAATGATCGAGCGGGGCGCCGATCTCGGTGGTGAAGGCAACGGCGGCGTGATATTCGGCGACCTGCATTTCGGTCGCGACGGAGTGCTCGGCATCGCGCTGATCGTCGATCTCCTGGCCCGTGAGGGATGCGCGCTCAGTGAGATAGTCTCTCGGATTCCGCAGTATGCGATCGTCAAGCGAAAGATGGAACTCGAGAAGAGCGCAACTCCCCGACTGCTGAGCAGCCTCGAGGCATCGGCCGCGGAACGTGGTGCGGATCTTGATACTTGCGATGGGGCGAAACTCATCTGGAGCGACCGGTGGCTTCATGTCCGGCCGTCGAACACGGAGCCCGTGGTGCGCGTCATCGCGGAGGCTCCGACCGAGGCCGAGGCCGTTAGCCTCTGCGATTCGGCGCGCTCCGATGCGGAGACTTGATGGAATGGTATGTTGACGTGCGTCGGTGCCGGCGGTAATTTCCCGTTAGAGGCACCAATTTCCTTGCTCGCCTGTCTGTCTGCACGACGCCGGCAGAGAGGCGGCCCTCATCTTCCAGCCCAAGGAGCGTGACGATGGAAGTCAACGTAACTGCTCGACATTGCGAAGTGAGCACTTCCTTCCGTGATCGCGTCATCAGCGAGGCTCAGGGCCTGACGAAAATCTACAACAGCATCACGAGTGCGGACGTAATCCTTGACCAGGACTCCGGCGTTCACAAAGCCGAGGTCACTGTCAGGCTGCCGCAGCGCGTGATGAATGCGAAAGGGAAGGGGAATTCCCTTCATCAGGCGTATACCGTTGCACTGGAGAAGGCGGAGCATCAGATACGGAAGTTCAAGGGCAAGCTCGTGGGCCGCAGGGGCCACCGAGAAGAGAAGGAGCGGGACGCCATTGCCTGAATCGCCGGCACACGACGTCAGGGGCGTCACAGTCGACGATCTTGTCAGCGAACATCGGAGCCGATTGCAGTTGGAGTTCATCGCCGGAAGCAACGGTGGCTGGCGGTCGATCCACTCAGCCGAGACCCATCGTCCGTCGCTTGCGTTGACCGGGTTCGTGGACGTGTACGCCTTCGACCGAGCCCAGGTGTTGGGCAACGCGGAGTTGCTCTATCTGGACAGCCTGGGCTCCGATGGCCGTCGCGAGTCGCTTGAGATCATCTACCAGTTCGAGCTGCCTTGCGTCATTCTGACGAACGAGTTCGAAGCATTCCCGGAGTTGGTCGAGCTCGCCGACCGCGAAGACATCCCGTTGCTGTCGACGCCGTTGAGCACCGCCAGGTTCATCCACCAGTTCGTCGCGTGCATCGACGATGCATTCGCCCAGGAAACTACTCGGCATGCAACGCTTGTAGATGTGTACGGTGTCGGATTGCTGATAACCGGGCCGTCGGGCATAGGCAAGAGCGAGATTGCGCTGGACCTCGTCGAGCGTGGCCACAGGCTGGTGGCCGATGACGTCGTCCACGTCAGGCGCAAGCACGACATTCTGGTCGGCAGATCTAACCCATTGCTGAAACACCACATGGAGATCCGCGGCATAGGCATCATCGATGTCGAGAAACTCTACGGGGTGAGAGCCGTACGGTCGGCGAAACGGATCGAGGTAGAGGTGCGGCTAGCTCAGTGGGACGGACTAGAGGACTACGAACGTACCGGGGTTGAGACAGAGGAATCGACCGTGTTGGGTGTCGCCGTCCCGATGGTTCGATTGCCTGTATATCCCGGGAAGAATATCACGGTCATTTCGGAGACGATCGCCATGGCGCACTTGCTCAAGCTGAGGGGCGTAGCTCCGGCCAAGGAACTCGAGACGCGCCTCACCACCGCACTCGGACCACCCTCGGATGCCGACGTCGGCGACCCCGACGCGACATGATAGGCCTGATACTCGTTTGCCATGGCAATCTCGCCGAATCGATGGTGGAGACCGCCGAGGCCATCGTCGGCCCGATGGACGGCGTGCGCACCGTCAGCAACCAAACCAAGTCGGCCGAGGCGGTTAGCAACGAGCTGAACGAAGCCATCGCGTCGTTCGCCGGCGCCGACGGCGTGCTGATATTGGTCGACGTCTTCGGATCGAGTTGCTGGCGATACGGCCTCTGCAACGCACGCGATTGCGTCGGCGTCGACTATCCCATCGCGGTGGTGTCCGGCGCCGGCCTCGGCACACTGCTATCGTTCAGCCGCAAGAGAATCACACTTGGCTTCCACGAACTGGCCGAAGCTCTTGCGGATGACTCGCGCCGCTCGATCGCCGGGCCGATGTTCTTCCACGAGGAGCCCTCGTGATGGTACGACTGTGTACGAACGAGAGGTCGATTCGCGGCCAGTGGGTCGCTGGATGGCGCTTCCTCGATGAGGAGCCGTCGTGATCGCACTCGTGCGGGTCGATGAACGGCTGATTCACGGTCAGGTCGTCGTCGGGTGGTGCTCTCTCGATCCGACGCAATACGTGGTCGTCGATGACGAGATCAGGGCGAGCGACTGGGAGAGCGATCTGATCGTGGCGGGCGTGCCCGATGGCGCCGAGGGCGAAGTTGTGACCATCGCCGATGCCGCGGCAGCGTGGGGAGATTGGAGCGCCGACGGTCAGAGGCGTGTGGTTCTCGTCGGCAGCGTGCGGACGCTGGCGGACTTGCACGACGCCGGCGTCCCGCTGCCGAGCGTGAACGTTGGTGGGCTGCACGGCGGCCCAGGCCGGCAAGAACTGCTCAATTACGTGCATCTCACCCCTGACGAACTCGCTGCCTGCCGACACGTGTGCCAGGCCGGGGTGCGCCTCGAGGCCCGCGACGTTCCGTCGTCAAGCGCGGTTGACGTATGCGCGCTCGTCGGTCGATTGGATGCTGCGTGATGCTCTCGCGTGAGCGGTACGAGGTGTGGGTCGGCCTGGTGTTCGTGGCGTCGCTCGCGTTGCTCGTCATCGGCGTGATCTGGGCGAAGCGTATCGCACCCGCAAGTGCCGGCATGGCCATAGAGGTCGCATTCGGCAATGTCGGCGGCCTTCGCGAAGGTGACGGCGTGCTGGTGTCGGGCGTCCACATGGGGAACGTCGAAGCCATCGAGTTGCGCAGCACAGACGTTCTCGTAACCGCAATGCTCGACCGACCGGTTCGGCTGACCGACGAGAGCCGCATCGGTATCGTCATCACCAACTTGACCGGCGAGATGGGGCTGTCGGTCGAGCCCGGCCACGGTACCCCACGTGAGCCGCCGATAGGCATACTGCGCGGCGAGACGCCGATACAGATCGCGGACCTGCTGGCTCCCACGATGGAGACCGTCGCATCGATACGGGCCGCCGCCGACACGCTCGCTCTGGCCATGCCGCTGATCGTGCGCCGGGCGTCGAGCGCCATGGATCATCTCGACACTGCGCTGACGGCGATGGACGCGGGTATCCGCGACGGCCGAACCGAGCTGATCAGAACGCTCGTCGAGATGCGCGCCACGGGCAGATCGGCCCGGGAAACGCTCGCAAGCCTTGATACGCGGATGGCGACGGGGGTCGATGCCGCGAAGGAGATGTTCTCCAGCATCGCATCGGCATCCGACACTCTCCGCATGATCGCAGGTGCGCTCGACACGACCCACGGTACGCTGGGGAGGCTCATCTACGGGCGCGAACTCCACGACGAACTCAGGCGCGCGGCAGCCCACCTCGACTCGGCCTCGGTGAGTATCGATTCGCTCGTTACCGACATAAGAAACGACCCGGACAAATACATACACTTCAGTCTCTTCTAGCGCGCCGAGGCACTCTGAGCATGTATTCGCTGCGACTGCTACTGGCGGCCACCATGGCGTGCACGTGTCTGCCCGTGGCCTCCGATGCCACTACGCGGGAGATCGGATTCGGCCAGGAAGATCGCCTTGTCGGCCAGTTGGACAGGCCGGACGAGCCGGGGCTGTTCCCCCTCATCGTTCTAGTCCCGGCGGGCAAGGACATCGACCGCAACGGAACGTCCGCCAAGCTGCCTGCGATTCGCAACCTGTATTCGCCGCTGGCGGACCTCGCCGTGGCCGCCGGATACGCGATCTTCCGTTACGAGCGCACCGAACCGACCGGTCCGAGGCGCATCGGACGTGGCAACGACGTCTTGCAAGACGCGCTTGATGCGGTCGAGATCGCCCTTGAGCTGCCGGGCGCCGACCCGGACCGCGTCGTTCTGATGGCGCACGAATCGGGCGTCGCGATGCTCCTGGAGGCGTACGACCGATTCGAGGAGATCGTCGGCTATCGGCACCTGCGGGGCGTCGTCTTGTTGGCGGGTGAGATAGGCGCGCACAGTGCGGGGCGCATGGCGGGCGACCTGCTGATTGTTCGAGCGGACTCTGACGGCTACCGGCGTTCTTCAGCCGATGACGACGCGATCGGCATTCACCGGCGGACGTCGCCAGTGGCCGGTGCGCGGCAGGTGATCGCTGAGGGATGCAACTCGATGCTCTGCGATACGGTCGACGCGCCATGGTCGGGCTTGATGGCGCAGGGAGCGCCGTGCCGTTTCTCCGGCAAGCTCTTCCGCTCAGTGGATGCGTTCCTGCGCCGCGCCGCGCAAGAACGCGATTGAGGCGGCCTCGCCGTCCGTTCCTAGCCAGTCACCTGGCGCAACTTCTCGATCAGCGCGTTGGGGCGGTAGGGCTTCTGCACGAACCCGGCGGGGACTCCCCCATGGAGTTCCCTCAATGTGTCCTCCTCGGCGTTTCCGCTGGAGATTATCACCGGGATGTCGGCGTTGATGCGTCTCAGCTCCATGAAGGCCTCGCCACCCCCCATGATGGGCATGGTCATGTCGAGCAAGACCGCCACGATGTCCGACACGTTCTCCGTGAAGACGTCGATTCCTTCGCGGCCGTCGTTGGCAGTCAGCACGTCGAAGCCTGCACGACCGAGGATGTGCGTAGCCAGGGTGCGCACGTAGTCTTCATCGTCGACCACCAGAACCGTTCCCTTTCCAGTCCAACTTTTCTCGATCTCCTTCGGTGCCTGGATGACTACGGCGGGCTGTGCGCTTGCCGGGAGGAGCGCACGAAACGTGGCGCCCTCACCGGGCTTGCTGTCCACTCGGATTGCGCCGGAATGGCCCCTCACGATGCCGAGCGCCGCGGCCAGACCTAGCCCGCGCCCTGAGAAATTCGTGGTGACGAACGGATCGAATATCTTCGAGATCAGCTCCTCGTCCATCCCGACACCGGTATCGGACACCTCGACGAACACATAGCGGCCGGACGGCAGATCGTCGTCCAACGCCGTTTGGGACAGGTAGTCCTTGTCGGCGTTCATCACCCCGGTACTTATCGTGATGTCGCCACCTTCGTCGCCGAGGGCGTCGGAGGCGTTTGTCACCAGGTTCATGGCAACCTGACGAAGCTGGGTCGCGTCCGCCTTGACCGCCGGCAGGCCCTTGGCGAGGTCGTACTTCAGCGTTGCCTTGCTGGAGACGACCGTACCTAGAAGCTCGCCGACCTCCTTCATGAGTGCCGACAGATCCAGCGCTTCGGCGACGAACTGCCCTTTGCCCGCGTAGGCTAGCAACTGCCGTACCAGTTCCGCGGCGCGCACGGCTGTTGTCTCGACGTTCTTCAAGTCGTTGTAGATCTGGTCGTCGGGCGAAAGCCCTTCGAGGACCAAGGAGACGTTGCCCAACATGCCTGTGAGCAGATTGTTGAAATCGTGCGCGATGCCGCCGGTGAGCACGCCGAGGCTTTCCAGGCGCTGAGCATGCTGGATCTGCT
>CAZSJP010000311.1:0-238 GCA_964606675.1 uncultured bacterium | reverse complement strand
CCTACCTCCAGGGTCTGAAGGATCTGCTTGCGCAGGCGCTCGCGCTCTTCCTCCGCCTTCTGACGCTCTATCAACTCCGTCTGAAGCTCCCCCGCACGGTCGCCCAGTTCGTCGCGAGCGGTCTGCAGCTCCTGGTCGCGCTCCTGTATCTGCGCCAGCATGGCGTTGAAGCGTTCGACGAATTGCCCGAGTTCGTCCTTGCCGTAGACCGTTGCGCGCAGAGAGTAGTCGCCGTCGT
>CAZSJP010000310.1:0-6143 GCA_964606675.1 uncultured bacterium | reverse complement strand
CGCCGCTATCCGGATCGATCAGGTACACTCCGCCGGAATCGATCCCTTGGAGGCGTGTCACGGCATCGAGGATGCCGCCCAGGGCTTGCTGTATGTTCGAGGTCGAGCTCAGAGCGATTCCCAGGTCATGCAGAACCCGGTCGCAGTCTTCGGACAGCCTGCGGTCGGTGATATCCTGACCCACCGCCAACACGCCGGTCACCTCGCCGCTCTCGTCCTTCAGTGTCGTCGCGTACCACTCGATGTCGCGTAGCTCCCCCTCCTTCGTGAGGATCGGGCCGACGTCGCCTCGTATCCGGTCGTTCGCCACGACCCGACGGAACGTGGCGCGCCTGCGCTCGCGATCTTCATCGGGCATGAACGTCGTGAACCAGTCGAGCCCCCGCGCCTCCTCCGCCTTGTAGCCGGAGACCTCCTCCATGTACGGGTTGATGGACGCGATCGTACCGTCGTGATCGAGCAGAAGGATGATAGTCTGAGCCGTATCCACTATGCTCGTCACTAGATCCCGTTCCCGCTTGAGCGCTTCTTCCGCCTGCAGGCGAGCGATGACCGCGCCCACCTGAGACGCGATCGCGATCAGAGCGTCGCGGACGGCTTCCGGGAATTCGAAGACCGTATGAGAGGCGACGTTAAGGCAGGCCATAAGCTCGCCCGAGTGCAGCACAGGTATGGCCGCAATACCGGCAAGCCCCTCTTCCAGTCCCGGGTCGTCTTTCGGGCCGCCCAGGTCTCCGCACTTGACGAAGGCTGGTTCTCCCGCCCTCATGAGCTGAGCCCGCGGCTCATCGCTATCGACGTGCCTTGCGGCGCCGACGAACGCCTCCGATAGGCCCGCTGAACAGGCCAGGTCGAGATCGCCGCTATCCGGATCGACCAGGTACACTCCGCCGGAATCGACCCCTTCGAGGCGCGCGATGGCCTTGAGAATCTCGTCCAGGGCTTGCTGCGTATCCGACGTCCGGCTCAGGGCGACTCCCAGGTCATGCCGAACCCGGCGGCATTCCTCGGCCAACTTGCGGCTGGTGATGTCTCGTACGATGCTCTGATAGGACTTCCGCCCGGCAAGTTCAGCGACGCTGAAACTGACTTCCACCGGGAACAGACTGCCGTCTTTCCTCATGTGCACGGTTTCGTGGAGCGTGCCACCTTCCTCGCCCAGGTGAGACTCGCCTCCGGGCGAGCCGATGTCGTCGAGAGATAGTTCCCCCAGTTTGGCGCGCGTGTAGCCGTACATGTCCACGGCGCGGTCGTTCGCATCTATGATCTTGCGGTCCTCGTCCATCAGCAGTATCGCGTCGTTGGCATGCCTGCTGACAAATCCGAAGCGCTGCTCGAGCATCTGTCGCTCGCGGCGGTGCCTGGTCCTCTGCGCTCGCCAGATCAGTCCGACCAACAGCCCTGCCGCCACGATCATGGCGATCGTCGCCGCGAGCACCGTCACGCCGTGCTTGTGGATGTGCTGGTAGACCTCTTCCTGGTCGGCCTTCGCGACCAGATGCCACGGGGAGTCCGGTATCGAGCGAAGAGCCGCCAGCACCGGCGCACCACGGTAGTCGACGCCCTCGACGACACCCTCCTCGCCTCTGGTCAGCATCGCAGCGGGAAGGTGCTCGGAATCGACCGGGAAGCGCAGTTTGAGGGCCGTTCCGCTCCGGTGGCGCAACTCGTTCAGAAACAGAACGTCGTCGCCATCGAGTCGCACCAGCAGGAACTCGGCCGTCGGGGAGGGTGTCGGCCACGACTGGATCAGAGGATATAGGGACTCATCGGCGTCTACCGCGAGCACGAGCGTGCCGACGGCAACGGTGTCCTTGCCACGCGCTGAGACGAAGGGAGCGAGAAGATTTAGCTCCGCCCGTTCTCCGCCTGGGTGGACGTGGATGTCGCTCAGAAACGACTCCCCGGTGCGAAGCGCCCTACGGACGTACGAGGAGTCGTGGTCGGCCATTCTGGGAGCGACGTCGCCGAGTGAGAGTCGTGCCACCCCGACGTGGTCGACAAGTCGCGCGCTGCCGTAGCCGTAGGCCTCCGTCAGGTCGGCCATCCATTCCAGGATGTCCTGTCGGAGCGAAGGCGAGGACGGAGCATCCATGAACCGTTTGATCTGTGGCAACATCAGCCGATTCCGCGTGATGACACCGGCATCGCCCAACCGCTCCGCACGCCACTTGGCTATCTGGGCCGCCTTCATGTCCGCGATAGCGGAAAGCTCGTCCCATTCTACGCGCCTGATGTCCCCCTCGACGGCGCTGTGGTACCACAGACCAGCCGTGCCAATGCCGATGGCGAGCGCAACGAACACCAACCCCAGAAGCGACGGCATCCACGGCATATCGGGTCGGATTCTCACGATCAGTACCTTCCCTCCGGTTCGAGAGTTGGGACCTAGCGCGCGCGGAGCGTTCGCTGATAGTCCTGGTGCGCTTCGTCGGGGCTCAGGTCTCTGTCGAGGACGGCCCGCAACAGCTTGCACACGAGCCGTGGGTCGTCTTCCTGGAACACCGCCCGCCCGAACAGGATGACTTGCCCGCCGCCTTCAGTGGTGTCGAACGCCAGTTGCAGCGTCTTGCGCGCGTTGATTCGGCTTCCGCCGAGCGCGCCGATGACGAGCGTCGGGTCGAAACCGGTCAGCGATTTCCAGACCTCGGACGTGGTGTACACCGTCTTGATGAATACCGGCCGCTGGTGTTCGCGTAGGTACGCCATAGTGCGAACGATAGAGTCGGCGACATATTCGCCCTGCGCGCCGATATCCATGCCGGGTTGCGGAAGGTTCGGCAGGAACACCTCGAGGAAGTGGTGGAATTCGGGCGTGTTGCCCACTTCCCACGCGAAATCCAGATATTCGCCGAGCGTTCTGGCATCGGCCTCAGAGTCGTTGTTGAGCGTAATCGAATAGAGCCCGAGCTTGATCTTGCAGTCGCGAGCGCATGCCATCGCTTCTTCGCAGTAACGGCCCGCCTCGGCTGTCAGAACCGTCGTGAAGGGCCGCGAGGTCTGCTGGCCGTAGTTGCCGTGCCGCGGGTTCCAGATGTGGGTCTCGGCGTTCATGCGCACAACCGGAGTCACGGGCGAGTCGTCGAAGAGACCCTCGCTCATCGCGAGCAGTTCGGCGTCGGCGGGCGTCATGAGGAGGCCGTCTATGTAGCCGTCGGCAGCGATCTCACGCTGAAGCTTGAGGTATTCCGGGCGTGTTCTGTGGTGTGGCGAAGGATTCTTCTCCATGCCGATGCCGGTCATCCCATGAGCGACGAGGGCGTCCGCGGCGAAAACGAAGATCGGAGAGCGTTTCAGGAGCTTCCTGTCGGCCAGTTTGTCGAATACCCGGTTGCCCATCTTGCACCCTCGTATGTCTCGCGTGTGTCGTCAAAGCTCTTGGCATCGGAACGGGAATATAACCATTGTGGGAACGCGTCGCCACGCCGCAGACGGCCGAAGTGGTCTGGCGGCCCCGATGGCCGACGGAGACCGCGCGGGGAGCTCGGCGGCGGCAGACCGTTGCCTCGGGCGGGTCGACACGCTCCGCCACCAGTGCGGCGGCTTGTTCGTCGGGCGGGCCAAATCTACATTTGGTAGGGAATATGTTGCAGCACCGGACCGACTCTGTCGGGAGGCGTAAGGTAGATGGTACTTCGCTGGGGAGTGATAGGCGCAGGCGGCGTCGCAAGGCGCAGAACGATGCCAGCGATCAAGCAGGCCAGATGCGCAGAACTGACCGCGCTGATGGTGCGCGATCAGGTGCGCGCGGACCAGCTCGCGCGGGAGTTCGGCGCCGAGAACGCATACAGCGACTGGCGTGCGTTACTGCAGGACGCCGAGGTCGACGCGGTGCACGTTGCGACGCCTGTCTACGTTCACGTCGAGCAGGTCGTCGCCGCGGCCGAAGCCGGCAAACACGTGCTGTGCGACAAACCGATGGCTATGTCGAGCGCCGAATGCCGTCGGATGATCCAGGCCTGCTCGTCCAACGGTGTCCAGTTGCAGGTCTGTTTTCTCATGAGATTCGGCTCGGTGTATCGTCGGTTGCGGCATCAGATCGCCGAGGGTCGCTTCGGAGAGATTCTCGAGGCGCGGTCTTCGATATTCAAGTGGCTGCCGCTGGACGACGACTCGTGGCGCGTCATCCCCGAGCAGAGCGGCGGCGGGCCGCTGATGGACCTGGGCGCGCATACCATAGACCTGCTCACGTTCCTTTTCGGACCGATGGAGCGCGTCAGTGCGATATGTTCGAACCGCATCACCTCGTGGCGCGTAGAAGACACGGCGAGCGCGATGATGCAGACTGAATCGGGCATCCACGCTCTGGTGGGGCACAGCTTCAGAGCCAAGGGCGGCGACATCATGCTGGAGATCAACGGCAGCGAGGCGAGCGTCCTGATCTCGACTCCGCCGGGCGAGAAAGCTGTTGTCCGCACGACCGATTCCGATGGTGTAAGGACCGAGCCGGTGCCTCTCGAGAACTACTATCAGCTTCAGATCGAGCATTTCGCGGACTGTATCGGGGCGAGAGGCGCGACACCGGTCACCCCGGTCGCAACGGGCGAAGACGGCCTGAGAAACGTTGCGACGATCGAGGCCGCGTACCGCTCGGCCGAGAGCGGCAAGCAGGAACCGGTGGAGATATGACCCCACGCAGACTCATGACTCTGGCGCTCGGTGCGACTGCAGCGGCGCTGATAGCCTCGTGTGTGCCGCGTCCGTCCGACGAGACGGACACCCAGCCACCGATGGTCCTCATATCGGCAGGCGACTACGCCATCGGCAGCGACGACGGGCCGGAGAACGAGCGTCCCGCGCACATCGTCCGTATGGCGGCGTTCTACATCGACAAGTACGAAGTCACCAACAGGATGTACAAGGTTTTCCTGGACAAGACCGGCTATCCGCCTCCCTTGCGATGGCGTCCGGACAGCTCGTACTGGGAGGAAGACGCCGATATCCCCGTCACATGGATATCCTGGTACGACGCCGCCGAATACGCGAAGTGGCGGGGATGCCGTCTTCCGACGGAGGCCGAGTGGGAAGTGGCGGCGCGGTGCAGTTCGGCGTTCGTCTACCCTTGGGGCGACAGCAGCGACCACCAATCGGGCAAGCAAGTCGCCAACGTCCGCGGCGATGACGACGGCTACGAGCTTGGCCCCGCGCCAGTGGGGACCTTCGAGGCGGGGCGGTCATGTTGGGGAGCGGACGACCTGGGCGGCAATGTGTGGGAATGGATCGCCGACTGGTACCTCCCGGCAGCCTACCAGAGCCGGACGTCTCCGGGACCGATGACCGTCGCCACCGACAGTCTGTTCGGGCAGCGAGTCATCCGGGGAGGGTCCTGGTTCGACAAGATCGAGTACGCACGAGCGAGTGCGCGCGCGGGCTTCGATCCCTCGTACGGCAGCGACATCATCGGCTTCAGGTGCGCGCGCGACGCCGGTGAATTGGCCAGTCGGCCGCACCGTCGGTGACATGCGGCCCGGCCCACCGCCATCGCGCGTTTCCAGTCGCCCCGACCGGGCGCAAGCCCTCCGAACGAACCAATGGGATCTGACCAGATGAGCGATAACTCCGAAGACGGAGGACGGGGGCCGACCGAATCGGCCGCCGGATCCGGCTCGAAACAACATCCGACGAAAGTCCGCAGATCGAGAACAAGAGCGCAGGACGAGGTGATGCCGTTCTGGGACCACCTCGAAAAACTCAGGTGGTGCGTCATCAAGGCTGCCAGCGCGGTGATCGTCGGCGGGGTGGTCTCGCTGGCATTCTCCGATCAGATGCTGACGATCTTGCTGCTGCCGGTGAAGGGCCTGGCCGAAGACACCGGGGTTGCCGACCTGACGCTGCTCGGACCGATCTTGCTTCGGCTATTCCAGGGCTTGGGCGATAGCGTCCGATTCATCAATCTGACGCCTCTGAGTATGATCATGGTGCGGCTGTACATGGCTCTCGTGGCGGGCTTGGTCTTGGGCCTGCCAGTAGCGGTCCTCCAGTTGTGGAGGTTCGTATCGCTCGGGCTGTACGATGATGAGGCGCGGCCCGTACCGTGGGTAATTGCTGGCTCCGTGACGCTGTTCACCCTCGGCGCCGGTCTAGCATACTCGATGATGCCGTTCCTGCTCGGCGTGCTCGTGCAGGCCGGCTATCAGGGTGTC
>CAZSJP010000309.1:0-6158 GCA_964606675.1 uncultured bacterium | reverse complement strand
CTCGCACAAGATGCTCAGGGACCACCCGTTCTGCGGGCCGGCCGCGTCGCCGGAAGAGATCGTGCAGGAGGTCCGCGAGGGCAAGGACCTGGTAGAAAACGCCCTGAAGCGGCCTTGCGTGGGCCTTAGGCCGGGCTGCAGCTTCGAGCACGGAATGCTTGGAGCGCCCGACGTACTCGAAGTCGTCAAGGACGCTGGCTACAAGTACGTGAGTTGCATGGCATGGGGTCGCGACTATTCGCTCCCCGCGCCGCTCAGGAACCAGCCATTCGCCTACTCGGAGGATGGATACCCCGGCGTCTGGGAGCTTCCGTGCCACGGATGGCACGACAATCTGCTCAAGGACAACAACAAGTGGGGAGCGCGCCGCCTCACGCTGTGGCCGCCGGAGATGCCCGAGGCGATACCGAACGACTTCCTGGCGGGACCCGACGACGAGTTCGCGCTCAACAAAGTATTCCTCGACAGAGCGCTCGCCGATGAGCTTTGCTTCGTATCGCTGATCTGGCATCCGTGGTCGCTTGGGGCGTTCGACCCGGACATGACGATGCTCGATCTGACGTTCGACTACGTGCGCCGGACCGGCCTCGAGCCGACTACGTACGCGGCTCTGTGCGACGAAGTGTCAGGCTGACGTCTCCTGCCGGCCTTTCCCGCGTTCGCGCCATCGCTTGGCCGCCCAATCGTATGCAAGCGACCATCCGACGACGGCTGTGCACACGAGCAGCGGGTCGTACGGTATCCGAACGCGAGAGGCGTACAGACCGATTATCGCTACGGGAACGACCACGGAGAGTAACAGCGCCGGCATGAGCAGCCCCGCCTGGGGCCTCACTACCCAGTAGATCGTGGCCAGCGCGGCTCCCATCAGAACGAGGATCCCCATCCCGGCGCGCGCGAACAGGAACGTTGCGAGCGTGAAGTAGTCGCCCGCCCGGTACAGGCCGACGTACCGCAGCCGGACGAAAGCTTCCTGCCGGTCGCGGCCGACAAACGACGCGAGTTCGCTGTAGCCCATCGACACGTTCAGCGCATTCGTCGCGGTGCGCCACAGCCATCTGAACGGGTTCTGCCACAGGTACTCTCTCGCAGTGGGTCCGAGCGCGGCAGCCGCCTCGAACAAGCTCTTGTCGTGCTTGCGAGCGTATGCGCGGAGCAGAACCCACGGAAGCTCCTGTTCCCGCTCGACGGCCGGATCGACTCCGGAGCCCAGCGCCATCCGTCCGAACGCCGTAGACGAATCGGCGGCCCTGTATATCCCGGCTACGCTGTTGATCGGACCCGCCGCCCCTTCGACGCCCAATTGCCACGTGCCGAACGTTGTGTACAAGTACAGAAACCACGGCGCGACGAGCAGTGTGGCGGGCACCATCGTCGCCAAAGCGATACGCCCAGCCGCGATTCGCGGCCGCCGGTGGCGCACAGCGTCGTAGAGCACGACCAGCGGGACCGCGCCGGCAAGGACGACGAACTCCGTGCGAATCTGCGCTCCGACGCCGATCAAGGCTCCGGCGGCCGCCCAACGCCACAGGTTGGGCCGATTCCAGGAATGCACGGCGAGGCACACTGTCGCCGTCGCCACAAGCGCGTGCACCGCCTCCCGGAGCAGGAATCCGCCGCTTGCGATGAGCGCAGGATTGAGGGCTGTCAGTGCCGCGACGCTCAGGGCGACCGCCGTACGGTTCGACGGTGCCACGCGGCGCGCCAACCACCACATGAGCGGCACCACCAGCGCGCCAAGCAGGGCCTGGAGGTAGTAGACCGCATATGGGATCGGGCCTGCGATGGCATAGACCGTGGCAACGAATGCCGGGTACGCGAACGGGCGCTGGAACTCGGGAGCGAACGGTGGAGAGTGATCGCGTGAATAGGGATTGCCCTGTACGATGTTCGTCGCCAGCGTGTGGTAGACGTCCGTGTCCGATTGCACGGGCTGGGCCTCGACGCCTACCGCATGGCCCAGCAGGCACACCGCCGCCAGGGCGATGAGTTCGTGTCGCGTTGCGCGCCGATCAGCGGCTTCGGCGTTGGGCATCTGTTGTCTCTCGCGCGGCGCGTTCAGGCGCGACCGCATCGATGCGCCGTTCGCGCACGGTCAGGCGTCGGTGACGGCGAGTCTCTCGGCAACGTCCGGCTCGGCGAAGGCGCACAAGATGCGCCCAACGTAGACGCGATGGAAATCCCCCGACGAGTACGCGCTCTGGACAATGTCCGCCTCCAACGCCACGGGGTCGAGGTCGTAGGAATGCACGACGCTACACTCATAGTGGAGCGGGCACTCCTCGATGTACGGGACATTCACGTCTCTCGCCGGACGCCTGGTCAGGCCCCGCTCGGCGAACTTGTCCCGGTCGCGGCCCGAGATGGCGCCGCAATACGCGGCCGTTTCGGCAAGATCCGGGCCTGGGACGTTGACGGTGAACTCCCCGTTGTCCTCCAGGAACTCCCACGTGTAGCGAGAGGGTCTGACCAGCACGCTGACGACGGGGATTCCCCAGATCCAACCGAACGTACCCCACCCGATTGTCATCACGTTCGCGATCCCGGTCTTCTTCGCGGCAACCAAAAGAGCGCCGTCGTGCGAAAGAACGTGCAGAGCGGCCTCGACGTGCGCTAAGTGATCGACCTCTTGTCTCGACATGGTATCGGCTCCTGGCTATGGCAGCGCGCCCTCAGACCTGCGGCGTTCGTAGTCGCGCGTCTCGGCTATCACGAGGCTGCTGAGTGCGACCAACGCAACGAGATTGGGCACCGCCATGAATGCATTGGCTATGTCGGATAGGCTCCAGACAAGCTTGAGCTGGGCCACTGCGCCGATAGGGATCAGCAAGATGTAGACTATGCGATACGGGACCACTGCCACGTCGCCCAGAAGATACTGAAAGCTCCGGTCTCCGTAGTACGACCAGCTTATGGTAGTGGAGAAGGCGAACAGAGCAAGCCCGAGCGACACGGCAAGCTCGCCATACACGCCCAGAACCGAGGAAAACGCTGTCGACGTCAGCCGCGCGCCCGATAGCTGCGCGCCGTTGGCGCCGGTCCACTGCCACGCGCCGGTCAGCACGATCGCCAGGCCGGTGATGCTGCATACCACGATCGTGTCGATGAACGGGCCCATCATCGCCACGACGCCTTCGCGAACGTGCTCGTTTGTGCGCGCGGCGGCATGGCCCATCGGTGCCGAGCCGAGGCCCGCTTCATTCGAGAACACGCCCCGAGCCACACCGAACCTGATCGTCTGAGCAACCGCGGCACCGGCGAATCCGCCCGCTGCCGCCGTCGGGGTGAATGCCGCCTCCACGACGAGCGCGATAGCAGCCGGTATCTGGGCAGCGAATGCCGCCAGAACGGCCAGCCCGGCCGCAACGTACGCAACGCACATGATCGGCACCAACGTGGCTGCCACTGCCGCAATCCGCTTGATGCCTCCGATGATCACCACGCCTGCGAGGGCGGCCATGACCGCGCCGGTTGCCCACCGCGGAGCCGAGAAGGCGGCGTTGAGGGCGTCGGCAACGCTGTTTGCCTGCACCATGTTGCCGATGCCGAAAGATGCCACGCCGGCGAACACGGCGAACGCGACGCCGAGCCACTTCAGGCCGAGTCCGTGCTCCAGAACGTACATCGGGCCGCCGGCGGCGGATCCATCGCCGCGGAACACTCGGTATCTGTGGGACAACAGGCTCTCTGCGTATTTCGTGGCCATGCCGACAGCGGCGGTAACCCACATCCAGAATAAGGCTCCCGGCCCACCGGCGGCGATCGCCGTCGCCACGCCGGCAATGTTCCCGGTGCCGATCGTTGCCGAGAGAACTGCCGCCAGCGTCTGGAAGTGCGATATCTCGCCCTTGTCTTCCGGCCCGTCGAAATCGCCCCGTATGGCTCTGGCGCTGTGGCCGAACAGGCGCGCCTGGATCGTGCGAAGCCGGATGGTCAGATACAACCCGGTACCCACCAGGAGCACGATCATCCACGGACCCCAGGCCCAAGAGTCGATCCGCTCTAACCAGACAGTAACATCATGCATTAACAGGCCTTTCGGCGCACCATGACGTATCGCAATCCGCGGCGCCCATTCGCGCGCGGGACGCGCGAAGGATGCCGTCTACAGGTGGTAGACGTTGTCGAGGTCTCTCCGCTTGATCGCGTTCCGCGTGTCCACTGCCATCTGCGCCTGCTCGGCCACCCGGCCGAAATCGAACGCGGAATGGTCCGTCAGGATCAGCACGCAGTCGGCGCGCTGGAGGGCTTCGTCGGTAAGCTCCACGGACTCGAGTTCACGGTCGCCGATCTTCACCGTCGGCACGTGGGGGTCGTGGTAGCTGACGTTGGCGAACTTCCTCCACAGCTCCTCGATGACGTGTATCGCCGGCGACTCGCGAACGTCGTCGACGTCCTTCTTGTATGCGACGCCGAGCACCAGAACCGACGCGCCATTGAGGCACTTCGCCTTGCGGTTGAGCGACACGATGACCTTCGTCACTACGAAATGCGGCATGTGATCGTTGATGTCGCCCGCCAGCTCGACGAATCGGGGCGTGAAGTTCACTTCCTTCGCTTTCCACGAGAGATAGAACGGGTCGATCGGGATGCAGTGCCCGCCGAGGCCCGGGCCCGGGTAGAACGGCATGAACCCATAGGGCTTGGTGCTCGCTGCGTCTATAACCTCCCAGATATCGACGCCCAGGCGGTCGCAGAGCAGGGCCAACTCGTTTACCATAGACACGTTGACGAGGCGGAATATGTTCTCGAGCAGCTTCTCCATCTCGGCCACTCGCGGCGACGAAACGGGGCAAATATGCGAGTTGAAGGTTCCGTAGAGTGCCGCGCATAGATCCGTGCAACGGGGTGTCACGCCGCCTACGACTTTCGGGGTCGTCTGAGGTGTGAAGTCGGTTCGGCCCGGGTCGATCCTCTCCGGCGAGAATGCCAGGTGAAACTCTTTGCCCACGGTGCGCCCGGTGGCTTCGAGCCGTGGCAAGATGACCTCTTCGGTAGTACCCGGATAGGTTGTGCTTTCGAGGACGATCAACTGCCCGTCGCGCATGGCCGCGGCTATGCTGTCGGTAGTAGCGGCGACATAGGATATATCGGGGCTCTTGTTCTTGTCCAACGGCGTCGGCACGCATATGCATATCGCGTCGCACTTGCCCAGGTCGGCGAAGCGGCTTGTGGCTTTGAGGCGCCCGCTCTCGGAGAGTGGACGGAGACGTTCGTCGGGTACGTCGCTGATGTACGACTCGCCGCGGTTCACGCCCTCAACTTTGCGATCCTGCATGTCGAAGCCGAGCACCTGCAGGCCGGCTCCGGCGAACTCAACCGCAAGCGGCAGGCCCACGTATCCCAACCCCACAACGCCGACCAGCGCCTGCCGAGTGGCAATCAGTTCCTCAAGCGCCGCCATCTTTCACTTCTCCACTGATATGCGTCAACAAGTGAAGGCCGACCACCGACGCCGCGCTGGTCGACCTTTCTCCACGAGAGGGGGCTATCCGGACAACACATACCGGCGGGAATATCTGCTTCGCTCTGCCGGTAGAGGACAAAGCCGCTCCGCTAGGTGATGCGGGAGCGGTAACTCCGCGCGGTATTGTCCTCGTCGCGCAAGTGATCCGGTGTCATCTCCGTTATCGCGCGATCAACCTCGTCCCAGGTCAGCGCGCCTTCTACCGCCTTCATGATCGGTTCGACAAGGTGCACGTTCCGACCGACCGCTCTTGCGACGTATGCCTGCTTCTCTTCCTCGGTCAGCACGAAGCGAACGCCGCCGCCGCCGGCGACACCCGGGACATCTGCCGCGTCGGGGTCTACTCCGATGTCCTCCAGGAAGCGTCGGGCTTCTTCGCCGCTCTGGTGCGGCGCTGCGTCCGCCTCGGGCGCATCCGGAGCGAAGATCGCACTCAACTCCATCATCGGCGCACTGCGTTCGTCACCGATCGCTTGGGACACCGACTCGACTCCGGCCGGGCTTCCGAGCAGGACGCAGAATGCTACGGCGAGGTCGGCAGGCGTCGTGCCGGGGTCGTCTTCCTCACGCAGCCCGAGCACCAAGAGCGCTTGCGACAGCCCGGCCATGGCCACCTGGTCCGCCGACCCATCGTATTCCTTGGCGTCGACGTCGCGCATCAGGCGCCGGAAGTCCTCGGCTGTCAGCATTC
>CAZSJP010000308.1:0-6166 GCA_964606675.1 uncultured bacterium | reverse complement strand
GCCACCGCCGTGAGATCGCTGCCTCCACGCCCCAGTGCGGTCTCGTCACCGTCCTCGGTGGTCCCCTGGTACCCCGTCACGACGGCGACCATGCCGTTGTGGATGGCTTCACGAACGCGGTCGGGCTTGACCGACCTGATCTTGGAGCGAAGCGGCGAACGGTCGTCCGTGACGAACCCGGCCTGCCACCCCGTGAACACGCGCGCCGGGCAGCCCATGTCGTTGAGCGCGATCGACAGCAGCGCGTTGGATATGCGCTCCCCCGTCGTCATCAGGACGGCCATGTCGCGCTCGTTGGGCTGCGACGTGATTTTCGCTGCCAGGTCCTCGAAGTCGTCTGTCGTGCTGCCCATGGCGGAGAGCACGATGGCGACGTCGTTGCCCTGCTTCTTCGTCGACACTACTCGCCGAGCGACGCGCTGGACAAGCTCCGGCGTGGCGACGGACGTTCCGCCGAACTTCATTACTATCAGACCCATGGCATCCCTTGTCTGTGTGGATGAGAGTACCTGCTACTGCGCGCGCGCCGGCGCTGTGTCGGCTGCTCTGCCCGAGGCGTCGAGAACGTCCAGGACGACCGAGAGCGCGGCAGCGGCTCTGGCCGGTGGCTCCGTGATATCTATCGCCCGCTGCGGGTCCTTCAACCCGTGGCCCGTGAGGACGCACACGACCGTATCGCCCGCCTTGAAGAATCCACCCTCGGCAAGCTTGATGACGCCGGCGACGCTGGCAGCCGACGCAGGCTCCGCGAATACACCTTCGGAATCGGCCAGCAGTTTCTGGGCACGTGTGATCTCGTCATCTGTCACCGCGTCGATACGGCCACCGGATTCGTCTCGTGCTGCAACCGCGCCTTCCCAACTGGCCGGGTCGCCAATCCTGATGGCCGTCGCCACCGTCTCGGGCTTGTCGATCCGCCGGTCGTGCACTATGGGTGCCGATCCGGCCGCCTGGAAGCCGAGCATCACAGGCCGCGAATCCACCGAGCCGCGGTCGCTGTATTCCTTGTAGCCCTTCCAGTACGCGGTGATGTTCCCGGCGTTGCCGACCGGCAGTGCGTGGTAGTCGGGCGCTCGGCCACCGAGCTGGTGGCCCTCGATGCGGTATGGGTTGATCGAGTTCACGATCGCGATCGGGCGCACTTCGGCTATCTCGCGCACGAGCCTGAGGCAGTCGTCGAACGACCCATCGACGGCAACGACCGCGGCACCGTGCATCATCGCCTGCGATAGCTTGCCCAGCGCGATGTTCCCGTCGGGAATGAGCACCGCGCACTTGATGCCCGCTCGTGCGGCATAGGCTGCGGCGGCGGCGCTGGTGTTGCCGGTCGACGCGCACATTACCATCTCCGCGCCTTCCTCGGCGGCCTTCGACACGGCCATAGTCATGCCGCGGTCCTTGAACGACCCGGTCGGGTTCATCCCTTCGAACTTGAAGTAGAGCGACACCTCGGCTCGGATGGTCTTCGGAATCGCCACAGCCGGAATGAGGGGCGTGTTGCCCTCGAGCAGCGTCACGACCGGCGTGTCGTCGCCGACGGGCAGCATGTCCCAGTATTGGCGGATAACGCCGGGCCACGGCCGTGTGGCGTCGCGGCCTTCCTGGTCTCGTGATGTCATCGCAGGTCTTCCACGCGGATGCGCTGGACCGGTGCGCGAACCACGTCCAGTTGCGCGAGGCTTGCGACCGCGGAGTTCACGTCGGCCTCTCGCGCTTCATGTGTCATGATGACGAGTGGCACGACCCCGTCGGCGTCGCGCCGCGGGCCTTTCTGGATCACCGACTCGATGCTGATGTCGTTCGTGGCCAACACGCGGGCAATGTCGCTCAGGACGCCTGGTTGGTCGAGAACGTCCAGCCGGACGTAGTGGCGCGTTGCGATCTCGTCGTCCGGCACGATGGCCGGGGTCGATCCGTCGCCGAGAAGGTTGCCGACACGGGACGTTGCCATACCATCGGACAGGCGACCGGCTATGTCGAGCACGTCGGACACGACCACCGTTGCCGTCGGGCGCTGCCCTGCGCCCTTGCCGTAAAACACCTGCGTGCCGAACTCATCGCCTACGACTTCGATCGCGTTGTATTCGAAGCTCACGTCGGCCATGACTTTCCCGATCGGGATCATCGCCGGGTGCACTCTCGCGTCGATGCTATCGCCGCGTCGCTTAGCTATCGCGAGCAGCTTGATTCTGTACCCCAGTTCCGTCGCGTAGGCGATGTCGACCGGGGCGACACTTTCGATGCCCTCGCAGAGCAGGCTCTCGGGGCTAACCGGCGCACCGAATCCGAGCCGCAGGAGGATCGCCAGCTTCTGCACCGAGTCGCCCCCCGTGACGTCGGCAGTCGGGTCGCGTTCGGCGAACCCCTCTTCTTGGGCGCTGGCGAGCATGTCGTCGTAGGAGGCTCCCTCGTTGGTCATGCGAGTCAGGATGTAGTTGCACGTCCCGTTGACGATACCGAAGAGCGATTCCAACTTGCTGGTCTGCAGGCTCTCGCGCAACGCGCGGAGTATCGGGATGCTTCCACCGACCGACGCTTCGAAGAGGACGTCGACTCCGCGCTCGTGTGCCGCGCGGAATATGTCGTCCCCATGTGCGGCGATGAGCGCCTTGTTGGCCGTTACGACGTGCTTGCCGCTATCGATGGCGGCGAGCACGAACTTGCGCGCCGGATCGATCCCGCCTACAAGCTCGACGACTATGTCGATGTCCGGATCGGCGATGAGCGCCATAGCGTCGTCGATCAAGACGCCGTCGGGGATCGTCAGCCCTCGGTCGGAATGATCCAGATCGGCTATGCGCTTCAAGACGACCTGGGCCGCCTCGTCGCGGCTGGGCGCGGATCGATCGAGCAGGAGCCGGGCAACTCCGGTACCTATCGTGCCGAGCCCCAGGAGGCCGACGTGTATGGGTCTGGGCATACCGATGATCCCTCGAATAGCGTGGGGCGGACGATGGCTCGCGAACGCTGGGAGGCGATCGGGGCCGAGCGGCCAATGGGGGCCGGAAGAGCGACGACTCGAACGAGAGAAGATACCACCCGCGCTTGGCAGTCGTCAAGCGATGTTGACCCGGGACCGCGCGCCCGGAGGGTTGCTCCACGAACGTCGCGACATACGTTAAGACGCAGGCCCGCGTCCTGCGCGGACCCGAACAGCATCACGCCAATCGCAATCACGCGAACCGGAGGTATCATGAAATACGTACGCTATATGCACGATGGGGCGATGGGACACGGCACGGTGGATGGCTCGACGATCGAGGTGCTGGACGGATCGATCCTCGAAGGCGGCAGCCCGACGGGCGCGAAGCTCGACGTGTCGGCCGTGGAGTTGCTTGCACCGGTCTCGCCGA
Source organism: uncultured bacterium (assembly GCA_964606675.1). Taxonomy (GTDB): domain Bacteria; phylum Latescibacterota; class MWCZ01; order MWCZ01; family MWCZ01; genus CAZSJP01. Next base: position 2,813 of record CAZSJP010000308.1, on the reverse strand, counting down.
GAACGGTCGTAGCGATCGGCCTGAACTACGCCGACCACGCGAAGGAATCCGGCATGGACGTGCCGGACGAGCCGTTTCTGTTCCTGAAAGCGCCCGCCTGCATCATTGGCCCCGGCGAGGCCGTCAAGCTCGTGGTGCCCGAGGATCGCAACGACTACGAGGCCGAGATCGTGATCGTGATCGGCAAGTCGGCGCACAACGTTTCGGTGGCCGACGCCATGGACTACGTGCTCGGGTTCACGTGCGGAAACGACGTCTCGGACAGGACCTATCAGAAAGCCGACGACCAGTGGGTCCGTGCCAAAGCGTGCGACACCTACGGCCCTCTCGGCCCGGTCGTTACCGACGAGATCGACCCGCACAACGTGCGCATACAGACGCGCCTGAATGGCGAAGTGAAGCAGGACTCGAACACGGACCAGATGATCTTCAGCGTGCCAGAGATAATCGAGCACGTGACCCGCTACATGAGCCTTGAGCCGGGCGACGTGATATTCACCGGCACGCCTCCAGGCATCGGGCCGATGCAGCCGGGCGACAGTGTCGAGGTCGAGATAGACGGGATCGGCGTTCTGAGGAATCCGGTCGAGGCGGCGTGAGGGGTCGGCGCGGCCTAGCGCACACGGCGCCGTCTGTTTCGAACGAAATCCTGGAACACGTACTCGCCCAGTCGATCGAGCGATGAGTAGTACGCGCGGCCGCGGTTGATCTCGGTCAGCTTCTCGACGAAGCGGACGAGGTACGCGTCGTGGGTCACCATGAACGTCGTGATGGGGATCTTGCGGCGTCTACATCGGGCCGCTTCGTCGAGCGTGCGGTTCACGATCTTCGAATCCAGCCCCATCGAGTTGATGTACAGGCGCCCCTTGTCGAAGATCGCCGACGGCTTCCCATCCGTGATCATGAAGATCTGCTTGTTCGTGCTGCGCTGCCCGTTCAGCAGGACTTGCGCTTTCTCCAGCGCCGCCTTCGTGTTGGTGTGGTACGGCCCCACGGAAACGTAGGGCAGCCGCTCGACGCCCACCTCGTACGCGTCGTCGCCGAACAGCACCACGCGGAAGAAGTCCTTCGGGTACTTGCGCATGATAAGCTCCGACAACGCGAGCGCGACCTGCTTTGCGGGCGTGATCCTGTCCTCGCCATAGAGCACCATGCTGTGGCTGATGTCGAGCAGTAGCACCGTTGCGCACGACGTGAGATGCTCGGTCTCGTAGACTTCCATGTCCTCTTCGCGCAACCCGAAATCCAGCCCATCGCGCCTGATCGCGTTGCCGATGGTGGCGGTGAAATCGATATTGCTCGCCGGGTCGCCGAACTTGAACTCGCGTGTCTCGCTCAGGCGTTCGACGCCGTCTCCTTGCTGCGGGACAGGATGCGCGCCGCCGGTGCTCTTGTGCAGGCTGGAGAATATTGCGTCGAGGGATTCCTCGCGGATGCGGCGTTCGCCCTTCCGCGTCAGCCGATGGCCTGTCCCCGATGTGTCGTCGCCGCCGTCACCATCGCCGCCGTCGATGATTCCCTGTTCCTTCAGATGCTCGACGAACTCGCGAAAGCCCTTCCAGCCGCCGTCGCCATCGAACAGATCGAAGCGCTGGGCGAGATACTTCAGCCACTCGAGCGCCTCGTCAACGTCGCCGCTGGCTTGTAGCAGCAAGTAGTTTAACAGCTTCATGAGCTGGTCGGCCCGCTTTCGCTCGATTACGTCGTCGGGCCGCCATTGCCTGTAGCGGAATATCATCTCGTCGCCCCATACCCCATAGGCGCCCCAGAGCGCCACGCGACAGCGCACAATGCGCCGCCGGCACCTGCCCGGCCTACTCGCGGTTGAGTATCTCGCTCATCAGGTCGCGGTACACGGCCCGACCATCTGCTACGGAATCCTTGCTGAGCTGCGAGTGTGCGTACAGCCCCTCCAACACGAACTCCATCACGGCATACGCATCGCCATCGACCATCAGGTCGTGCCCGAACCTCTCGGCGACGGTCTTCAGGCCCGGCACGCCGTCGAGCGTACGCCGGTAGTCGTCTTCAGGCATCGTGTCGCTGATGTCGACCGTGTTGCCCATGTCGAACCAGGTGACGATCTCATCGTAGCCATGCTCGTCGGCCGACCCTCCGGGCGACGGGTCCGGGGATTCGCCGACGTTGTCGGCCTTGTTGCTCGGCCGCGACGGGACGGGAAAGCATCTGGCGAATGTGGTTCGAGCGGACTTGGTCAGTAATGCGGCGGCAACGGTCTGGCCACCTTCCTGCTCGCCTTCGAACACCAGCTCCAGTCTGCCGACTATGGAAGGAACCGCGGCGTAGAGGTCGCATATGCGCGGGCGCGCCGAACCTTCGCCCGACACGATTCCGCGCCGCTCGACATTCGACACGAGGCTTTCCAGGCAGCTAATCGTCATCCTCACGCTCACGCCGGAGTTCTTGTCCACGTATTCGCTGTTCCGGGCTTCGACCGCCGCCTGCTCGATCAGCTCGAGGAACAGATTCGGTAGCGGCGTCGACGCGCCATCGCCACGGTTCGTCCAAGCTTCCTGCTGCGATATCTCGATCCCGTCCTCGAGCGTGAGCGGGTAGTGCGTTGCGATCTGCGACCCTACTCGGTCCTTGAGCGGTGTGATGATATTGCCTCGGCTGGTGTAGTCCTCGGGGTTTGCAGTGAAGACGATCGCCATGTCCAACGGCAAACGAACCGGGAAACCGCGAATCTGCACGTCCTTCTCTTCCAGTATGTTGAGGAGTCCCACCTGAATCCGTGGCTGCAGGTCGGGAAGCTCGTTGATCGCGAATATCCCCCGGTTGGTGCGCGGTAT
>CAZSJP010000307.1:0-6200 GCA_964606675.1 uncultured bacterium | reverse complement strand
TGCTTCGCCCTGCGTCCCGGTTGCGCCCGTGTCGCCTTTCTCGCCCTGTGCCCCAGCCGGTCCTGTCGGACCCTCCAGACATCCTGTCGTCGGGATCAGCAGCCCGACAGCGACTGCTAGAATGATAATACGTCTCATCGCATGATCTCCCCTGGCGTAAAGTGGTGTGAAGTGTGCCATCCCCAATGTTGGCTCACTGAATCCTAACCGCCTTCGAGGCGGGAAGCAAACCCACAGGCGCGGTTTTCAGGATAATAACGCGGCATCCGTGACCATTGATGCTCCCCTTGTGAAGTATCTATGCGTACAGGCGGGCACTGAACCGAAGTCACTAGGCCGGGCCACGACTCCATCCCAGGGCCATCGGTCCACGGCGACAGGTTGTCTTGATGCCGTCTCGGAGTCGTTGAGAAGAGTCGGTGCGAGGTATGGCGGGGATGGCCCGATGTCGACGCGCGACGCGGCAGTCAGACTACCGGAGCACCGTGAGTCGCTTCGCCTGCACAGCGTCGCCGGCGGTGAACACGACGATGTAGACGCCGTCGCCGACCGGGCGCCCGGCGTCGTCGCGGCCGCTCCAAACGACGCTGTGGTGCCCTGCGCGCTTCGGGCCGGTCTCCAGAATGCTAACCGCCTGGCCGGCCACATTGTAGATCGTCAGCGAGACGCGCATGTCCGATGCCAACTCATAGCGTATCGTCGTAGACGGGTTGAACGGATTCGGGTGAGCGCCTATGAGAACGCTGCGGGCCGGTCGGACGGCGGCGACCGCTGATGGGCGCCAGTCTACGAACCATCGCGCCTCGGCAAACGAACTGCCGTCCCCGACCACGACTCGCACAGTGTCGACCGAACCAGCGTGTGTGGAGAGCAGCAGCGAGGTGTCCGCCCCTTGGGCTATCAGGCTGTCGCCCAGACACCATTCGATGCTGAGCGAATCGCTGTCCTCGTCGAATGGGGACACGCTCAGGCGCAGGTCGCCGCCTGGCGACACCACGACGCCTGTGTCGGGACTCAGGTACCGTATCTCCGGCGCATGTCTGACGTTCACCACCGTGACGACCGTTCGCAGCGTGGTGGCGATGCCGGCGGAGTCCGTGACGGACACAATCACGGAGTCCCACCCGACGTCCTCTTTGCGGGGCGTTCCCTCGACGAGGCCCGAGCCGCTGACCGTCATCCACTCCGGGACCGCTTCGGCAGCGTAGGTTGAGATGCCGCCCTCGACGCTGGCCTCCAATTGCGCGGCCCTCCGCCGCGTCCACCAGCCCCGTCGTGACGAATGCCGGCCCCAATCCGCCGGCACTGTAGATGGTTGCCGATCCGGCATCGACACCTGGGTCATCGTGCCCGTACGCGCCCACGATTGCGCCGTGGCCGGAGACCGCGACAGCTTCGCCGAACCAGTCGCCCGGAGAACCGTCGATGGCTTGTAGCTTGCCCAACTCATCCCAGTTGTCACTGCTGTCGGCGCTCCTGTAGAACGCGTATGCAGAGCCGAGCATGGGGTCCAGAGGGCTGCCGGAGGCCCCGATAAGCGCGAGCCTCCCCGAGATTGAGACGTCACGCCCGAACCGAAGGCGGGCGGAGCCGTCGCTCGCGAGCAGCTTCGCTGTTTGCCCCCAGCCGCTGGTGTCGCCGCGGTGTCTGTGGAACACGTATGCCGCGCCCGAGTTGATACCATTCTGGCTGTCGGCCTGCGCTCCAACGAGGGCGTAGTCGCCCGAGATGGCCACCGAGGAGCCGAACAACTGGCCCTCCGCGGCGTCGTCCGGCGACAGCCTGGCCGTCTGCGCCCAGGTGTCGGGCCCATCCGCATGCCGCTCGAAGACATACGTGGCGCCGGAGTCTTCCCCGTGGCGATCGTTCGTGCGTGCGCCGACGATGGCGCTGTTGCCGGAGATCGCCACCGAGCGTCCGAAGTCGTCGCCGCGCATACCGTCGGATGCAACAAGCTTAGCCACTTGCTCCCAGTCGCCCGGTTCGCCCGCGCTGCCGCGGAACACGTAGGCAGACCCCGAAGCGTCGCCATTGTCGTCATCGCCGCCGGCGCCAACGAGGGCGATGTCTCCGGCCAATGCGACCGACGAACCGAAGTTGTCGTGGGCGGCGCCGTCAGCGGCCAGTAGCGCTGCGGTTTGAGACCATCGGTCTCCCGAATCGGTCTCACGGCGAAACACGTAGGCTGCGCCTGCATTCGTTCCGTTGTCGCTGTCGTGCTCCGCGCCGACGATCGCCCGACGGCCCGAAATGGCGACGGCTACGCCGAACCAGTCGAGGGTCTCGCCGTCCACGGGCACGAGCTTGGCAACCTGCCCCCATGCGTCAGTGCCTCCTGCGTCTCGGCGGAAGACGTATGCGGAACCCGACGTCTGTCCGTTGTCATCGTCTGCGGGCGCGCCGACGACCGCGAAATCGCCCTCCATCGCCACGGACAGGCCCAACAGGTCGCCATCTGCCCCGTCGGACGCGAAGAGCCGCAGGACGCGGCTGATCTGCGGCACAGCCTGCGCCACCGATAGTGCCGATCCGCGCGTGGCAGCGTGCGTCGTCGCGTCCGTGGCTCGGTCGGCGGCGACACCGGCGGTGGACGCAGGCCCGAATGCAAGGGCGGCGGCTGCCACGAATCGAAAGGTTCGGTGATGGGACATCGCGGGTCCTTGATGCTACGCCGGAGTCATGTGGATGAAGGTGCCGTTGCAGAATGTGCAGCGGCTTCGGCGATTGGTCAAGCGAGAGCATGCGGCGGGAGGGAACCCGGCATAGGCTCGCGAGCGATCACTCGGCCAGGTGCCGACTCCAACGCGTGGCAGACCGGATGGCTTCGGCCGCGCCGCCGGCCATCTGGACAGCAGGCAATCGGCACAGTAGATTCCAGCATGGATTACCGCCACATCGGCATCGCCGTCATGGATCGATCGGGAGACCACTCATCATGCAGGACCGGCTGACCCTATTTCGAGAACAAGCGTACGCCCGAGGCTTCGACTCCCACCAAAGCCCCAAGGAGAAGAACTGGTCCCACGCCTTCTTCGATATCTACGCCGACCTGCACCTGCCGGAGCGTCAGGCCCGTAGCTTCGGCTACGCGCTCGAACACGAGCCGGTTCACATACACCCGCTCACTAGCATTCCCGGGCAGATATTCCAGGCCTGCCCGGGCGCCGGCTGCCCCGAGTTCGGGAGCTCCGAACACCCAGGCTGGGCCGAGTTCTCGGTCGGATCGGCCGCCGAACGTCGCGCCGCCTCGGAGATCCCCGACGGAGAGTTCTACGCCCGGCACTTCACGACGGGCGGCGCCCCCGGTCACATCTGCTGGGACTACGGCCGCATGCTCGATCTGGGAGTCGACGGCATGCTATCGCTGTGCGCCGCCAACAAGAAACGGACTGACGACCTGAAATCCCGCGATTTCTACACATGCGTCGAAATCGCCCTGGGCGGCCTGCTCGCCTGGGTAGCTCGCCACGTCGACGTCCTGGACGGAATGACCCGCGAGGAGACCGATCCTCAGCGCCGCCGCGAGCTCCGGGAGATGGCCGGTCTTTGCCGCCGCGTTCCTCGCCAACCGGCGACGAGCTTTCGCGAGGCCGTGCAGACCTTCTGGCTCCAATACATGGCGGTCATGTTCGAGGACCCCTTTGGCGGCAACGGACCCGGCCGCCTGGACTACTACCTGTGGCCGTTCCTCGAGCGCGACCTGGAAGCCGGACGCACGACGCTCGAAAACGCCCGCGAGCTGCTCACCGAGCTGCTAATCAAGATGCACGAACGCATCGCACCGGCCGATGGCTGGGTCGAAGCACTACCCGTGGGCGGGCGGCACCCCGACGGCAGCTTGGCCATCAATCCACTCTCCCACATGATAATCGAGATCATCGCCGCGCTGCCGCAGACGCACCCTTCAGTCTACGTCCGCCTGCCCGACGACGCCCCCGATGACTTTGTCGACCTAAGCGTCTGCTACCTGCTCGACGGCGGCAACAGGGCGCAAGTCTATGGCGACGACGCAGTTATCGCCGCCCTGGTGCGAAGCGGCAAGGTCGCCATCGAGGACGCCCGTCACTGGACGGCCGGCGGCTGCATGGAGGTCTCGCCACAGGGCTGCAACTGCGACCTGCTCTTCGCTTTCGCCCACAACGTCTCCCGCACGTTTGAGCTGGTGCTCAACGGCGGCTGCCTGCTGCAAAGCGGCGAGCGTGTCATCGACCACCCCCAGACCCTGGCGGACTACGCCTCGTTCGATGAACTCTACGACGCATTCGCCGCCGAGCTTGGTCGCGAGATGGGGATCCTCACGCGTCGTCTGGACATCTACCTGGAGGAATACGCCCGGTACCGCCCGTCCTATCTGCTCTCAAGCATGACCCACGACTGCCTTGAGCGGGGCCGCGGCATAAACGACGGTGGCGCTCGCTACACCAACTACGGCGGCAGCGGCGTGGGCATCCCAAACGTCGGGGACAGCCTGTACGCCATCCAGCGAGCGGTCTTCGAGGACCGCAGAGTGACCGGCGCGGAGCTTCTGGACGCTCTGCGCGCCGACTTCGTGGGCCACGAGTTGCTACAGGCCTACCTGCGGTCCCTGCCCAAGTACGGCGCCGACGACGAAGCCGCCGATGCCATGACCGACCGGGTGTTCTGCTCGTTCGCCGACCTTTTGGCTGGGCATACGACGCCGCACGGTGGGACCGTGGTGCCCACCATCCTCGGCTTCGTCTGGGTGGTCAGCTACGGCGAGCAGGTCGGCGCAACACCGGATGGACGTCGTGCCGGCGGACACCTAGCTGTGATGTGTCATGACGTTGTCCTCACCACGTGCACCGGCGAACGTACGGCATGCAGTCGTAGAACGCACCCCACACAACAGCCTGGGGACGCACACTGCCGGAACTCTTGGCGCTGTCGTCTCAACCGCGTGTCCATCATCAACTTCCTCAGCTTGGGTGGTGACAACGTCATGACATTCCACACCTAGCCCACGGCCTGTCGCCGCAGTCCGGTTCGGCGCAGAAGGGAATCACCGGCGCCATCCGGTCGGCCACGAGCCTCTCCCTCGAAAAGGCCGGTGGTGGCGGCGCCATGATGTGGGACCTCGACCCCGCCTGGGCCGAGCCACACGTGCTCAAGCCGTTGCTCAAGACGTTCGTCGATCGGGGCGGCCACATCTTCCAGGGGAACGCCGTCTCCGTGGACAAGCTCCGCGAGGCGCAGCACAGCCCCGACGACCACCGCGATCTGCTGGTTCGCGTGGCCGGCTACTCCGCCCGCTTCACCAGCCTTTCCGCGGCCACTCAGGAGGAGATCATCACCCGCCACAAGTACTCCGGCTGACCCCCTCGGCCGATCCCCCTTTTCCTCCCCGACGTGACCTGCGCGATACTCGTTGCGAGGGCGCCCGGGTCACGGAACGCCATGCGTCGGTTCACATCGATTTCACAGAACCGAAACGATCTTGTCACGTCCTGGAAATCGAGCCGAAATCAGACGCAGCGACATTCTGTATGCCTGTTCGGCGAACGCCGGCGGGAGGATAGGTTGATACGACCCTAACGGAGGTACACGTGATGAAATGGACGTCTCTCTCAACAACAGTGCTCATCGCGGTGGCATCGCTGGTGCAGCAAGTGGAAGCCATAGGACTCTCGGCCAGCGTCACTCCCGTGACACACTACATATGGCGCGGCTATGACAACATCGGCGGCGGCAACTCCGCGTTCCAGCCGAGCGCTACGCTCAGCCACGAGTCGGGCGTTTCGTTCAACGCCTGGGGTAGCTGGGCACTCCGAGACCGTGCAAACCAGGATGCCTCCGACGAGATCGATCTCACGCTCGCGTATTCCGCGGCATCGGGCGAGCTGACGACCGTATCGGTCGGCGCTATATACTACCTGTACCCGAACTCCCGCCCGTCGAGCACATCGGAGGTCTATGCCGGCGTATCGCTGTCGATGCCGTTGAGCCCGTCGCTCACGGTATACTACGACAACGAGTGGCTCGATGGAAGCTCAACTGGGAGTGGGTGGTACCTTATGCCGTCGGTGTCGCACACCGTGCCCCTCACCGAACGCCACGGGCTGAGCCTGGGCGCTTCGCTCGGTGTCGCCTCAAATTCGACGTTCAGGGGCCTGCAGGACCTGAGCGCGTCTGCCAGCACGAGCTTCACCGCCGGACCCTTCAGTCTTTCGCCGGTAGTCGGC